>DAHVOT010000018.1 GCA_027318675.1 archaeon
GTCCCATTTTATAATTCTTTCATTTCCTGTTTAAAATCATTTATATCCTGAAATTGTCTATATACTGATGCAAATCTTACATAAGCTATATCATCTATTTTTTTCAACTTCTTCATAACTAATTCTCCTATAACAGAACTGTTAACCTCTTTTTTACCTGCTTTTCTTATTTGTTCATCTATTTCATTTATCATATTGTTTATTTTATCCTGAGGAACAGGCCTTTTTTCGAGGGCCCTTTCAATTCCTGCTTCAAGTTTTTTAATATCGAACTTCTCTCTCCTCCCGTCTTTTTTTATAACATATAAATCAGTTCTTTCAATTCTTTCATAGGTAGTGAATCTTTTCTTACATTTCAAACATTCTCTTCTTCTCCTTATTCCATCAGGAGATGTTCTTTTATCTGTAACTTTTGATTCTTTATAACCGCAATATGGACAGTTCATATTTTATTTCCTCTCTTAATCCACATACAATATATTGTATGTCTAAATCTCTTAATTACTACCAGTTGTATTTAAGAGAAACCTGAAAAAAAGTACTTATATTTAAACTTTAGTAATCACTTCTTAACCCGACACCAATATACAAGTTTTTCTTCATAAAAAAATAAAAAACTAATCCTTTTTTCAACCCAACATTTTTAAAGTTTAGAAATATCTTAAAACTAGGAGGTGAAAATGGAATATTTAAACGATATTGCTGCCCAATTAGGAGTTTCTCTTTGGCTCCTTGTTGTAATCTTTGTCTGGTCAAGTGTTTGGAAATTCCTTGCACTTTGGAAATCTGCCAGAAAAGGAAATGTAGTCTGGTTTGTTGTGTTTGCTTTAGTTAACACAATTGGTATTCTAGAGATTTTATATATCTATATCTTCTCTGAAAGAACAGAAAAAACACAAGAAAAAAAGAAAGCAGCAAAGCAGACCAAAAAAAGAAAATAAATTTATTTTATTTTTATTTTATTATTTAATTAATCATTTCTTGATTTTATTGCAGTTAATGAACCCAACAAAAATCCAACAACAAGCGAAGTTATTATCACATTTGAGATTTTTGAAAAAAACATACCTAATTTAGAAACATCCAAATTCCCAAGCATTAACTGAACAGGCTCTGTACTTCCAGTCAATTTAACATAAACTAAAAAGTAAATTGATAAAAACAAAACAACTGAGAAAAGAAATCCCCATATTAACCAATTAAACTTTCCCATTTTATCTTCTATATTTACCCCCAACATTTTCTTTTCTGAATATTATATCTTTCAATGAGACGAAAACAAAGCCACAAGCTACAGAAACAGCAATCATAGCATTAATTGTAAACATTTCTGAATATCCTTGCCATAAATCAGGTATTATATTAATATAAACAAAAACATACAAGATTGCAAAAATTATCAAAGAATAAACTAAGCATCTTATCAACCACCAAACCCACCTAATCATAATATAGTAACCAAAACCTCGTATTTAAATTTAATTAAAAAAATGCAAAATACCTAAAAGATGAATTAAGGACAAGAAGATTCACAATCAGCCAAATCATCTTCACAACCATCTAAATTACTCTCACAAGTATCTAAATCCTCCTGAAGATCATCCAATACAGATCCAATATCCTCAATTTCTCCATTAAGTTCTGCAATTTTTAAATTAAGTAAAGCTTTTTGGGCAGTCAAGGTAGCAACGGTCTTATTAAGGGAATCTATTTCATTTGTTAAATTTCCCAAATTAATTATAAGCTGATTTTTATCTTCACTTAAATTAAGTATAGTGTTATTTAAATTAGACATTTCTTCATGAGCATTTATCTTAGTCTTATAATAGTTATAAACACTATATCCTAAACCCACTAAAAGCAAAACAATAACTGCAGTTAAAATAATGACAAGAAGATGTTCTCTTCTTTCCTTTTTTTCCAAAGGAGAAAGGTTGATTATTTTAGGTTTAGAATCTTTTGACTTTTTTTCTTTAACCTTTTTTTCTTTTATTGTTTCAGATTTAATTGAATTCTGTTTAATATTAGAATTCTTTTTAGGAGGTTCCACTTTCTTAGCTCTGCTGATTTCATCATCTGTAAAAATATCCTTTAGAAGAGATTTTGGTTTTTTGTCTTTCACCCCCATAAGATATAAATAGCATTATTGTTTAAAAATATTATCTTTTAAAAATGGACATTGCAATTATAATATTTTCATTAATTTTTTTAATTGGGATTACCCTTGCATATATAATTGGCAAAAGTAACGGTTCTTTTCAAAGGGATAAATATTGGGAAAATGAACTGCCAAATCAAAGAAAACAAGCAATAACCCAATCAAGAGCAGTTCTTGGAGGGCAATTTTCAGAGCAACTCTCTCCTTATCTTCCTAACTTCAATTATTCTCCAACAGAATGCAAGTTTCTAGGAAAACCAATTGATTTCATTTGTTTCAAAGGAATGGATGAAAAAAATATTTCTGAAGTAATCTTCGTGGAAGTAAAAAGTGGAGGAAAATCAAATAAACTTTCTCAACAAGAAAAAAATCTAAAAGAAGCTATTGAGAAAAAGAGAGTAAAATGGGAAGAATATAGAATTCCTGAAGAAATAACTAAATACAATCAAGATAAAGAGTAAAAAATAAAATATAATAAATATAAACAATTTATCTTAAAATTTAAAAACAACAAACTCTTTAAATTAAAATGAATACTAAACCTACAAAAAAGAAGATGATTGGAACATTACTTATTGCCATTTCTATAAACGTTGCTGTTCCATTAATTAATTGGCTTATAACAACAATAACTTGGCCTTTAATAATAAAATACTTAGAAACAAATCAAGTTGAAGGACTCTTCCAACCGCCACTATTAACTACACTCACAAACTATCTTCTCTCACCATGGAATATTGGGATATTCATATTTGAAATAATTGTAATTTATTTGATTTGGAGTTTATTTCAAAAGAAAAGAATTCCAAAAATGCCTACTAGAAAATAAAATCAAATCACAACGCTTAAAAATCATTTCTTATACTTTCTACTTATGGTCTCAAAATTAATTAAATACAGCACAGATAATGTAGAATATGGAAAGATAGATTTTTTCTATAGCCCGGATATGAAAGAACATCTAGAGCTTAACGAAGAAACAGATTTAGATATTGCGGCTTGGACAACTGTAGATATATTTATAGAGATGAACCAAGAATACAAAAAAATCATAGAAGCTAATGCTAAAAAAAATAATCTTGAAAAAATAGCAATTTTAGCAGCACATGGGGCAGAAAAAGGTAGAAAATGGGTTTATTTTGTTAATGAAAATGTAAAATCAATGCAAAGATGGATAAACAACGTTGATGGGGAGTATAAGGCAATAATACTCTATTCTTGCAATCCTGGGAGAAATGAAATTTACACAAGAAAAACACCAATTATTGCTCCCAATGAAATTCTTTCTAATAAAGCACTTAATCAAGGAAGAGTTCAAATAGAACTTATTATGCCAGAAACAGGACATGTTGATTCATACATGCTTGAGGAAGAACTAAAAAAATTACAAGAAAAATAAAATAAAAAATAAAATACCTCCTTCTAATTATTTTCCACAACCACAAGAACCTGTTCCTGAAACTGCTCCACAAGTTGCAAGTCCGCAATTACTTCCAGCATTGCATCCATTTCCGCATCCAGAACAGCTTATAGTTTTAGCTTGCGTTACAGTGTTATCTGCTTTCACAGTATTATCTGCGCTATTTGAAATAGCACTAACAACTGCAAATCCTCCAATAACAAGGATTCCAAGCACAATTGAAGCTATTATCCATGTTTTCATTTTAACCTCCTGTATAATTTAATTTTAATTCCTAAAGTTTACCTTCATTAATCACTTCTGCAGGGAATTCTTCAAAGATGCCTAATTGAAGTATTTCCTGTTTTGAAGTTAATGAAGGATTATAATAAATCTTGAAATTATTTGGAAAAGAATATTCAACTGCCTTTACTCCTTCCATTGTTTTCACCTCATCTGAGATTAAAGGGGCGTGCCCTGGACAGGGGATCTTGGAGGTGATTTCAAAAAAAGAGGTGCTGTTATCATCCAGGGCAGAAACAACCCCGTTATTGCCTAAATTTGCTAAAAAAGGGAATATGAAAAAGAAAAGTAAGATATTAATTCCAACCACTGACAAGTACATTATAAGCAAATATCTTTTTTTATCTTTAATCCCAGACCAAGATAATTTTTTATTTTTCTTTAAATAAAAAAATGAAGATAAAGTTGCAAATCCAAAAGAGATTAATATAAGATAATAAAATACGTTTTTATTCATTAAAATAGGTTTAAATAATTGAATTAAAGCAGTTGCTCCTATTATTGCTGCAAAAACAAACATTATACAACCTATATGAGGTATAAGTCCATATACAATTCCTTGTAATACATTTTTATTTTTCATGATTTTGTAAGATAAATATTTGTTATAACCGCTTTGGTGAAACTAGTTTCATCAGATGCTTTTTAAATAAAATTAATCCTTCAAAACAACCATATTATTCATACCACGTCTTTTTCTTTCAATTATTTGTTTGGATTCTAACTTATCTAATAATCTTGTAACACCTACTTTACCAATATTCAATTTCTCCATTAAATCTGCTTGAAACATTGCATTTCCTTCATTTAACAACAAATCTACAACTTCCTTTTCTCTTCTATCAAGTCCAGAATAATCTTTCTTTTTCTTTTTTTCTTTTATTGTCTTAACAATTATCTTTTCTTTAGGTTTAACAAACATTAAAACAATACCTATTATTAGAACAACTCCTACAATTGCTAAACTTACCCAGGTTTGAATTGCAATTGTGTCATACATGGAACAAGAATCTCCGTGAGTACAAGTATCTCCGACTATCCTTTTCAATGCATTATTAAATATCCAGACTATGACTGCCATTAAAACAGCAATTCCCGTTATTATCCAACCAACAGTTTTATTTTCCATCTACGAATTCCACCAGCCGAAGCTGGAAAAGTTTTTATTTTCCATATTAAAATTATCCTGCAATTATCTTATCTTTATTTACTCCAAGTTCAATCAAACTTTTTTTAACAATCTCAACAAAACCCGGGGGCCCACAAACATAAAAATATTTGCTGAAATCAGTTAGCTCTTTTTTCAAAAAAGCTTTGCTTGCCCTCTTGTTCAAGTACCCTTTTCTCTTTTCTTCTGTCAATGAAAAAACAGCATTATTACCAAGCATTTCACTTAACTCTCTCTCACAAATAATATCTTTATGAGTTTTATTAAAGAAAAAAAGTTTATTCTTTACAACTTTCTCAGGTTCTAAACTTCTAAATATTCCTAAAAAAGGGTTAATGCCTGTTCCTCCTGCAATAAAAATTCCTTCTCCTTTATACTCAAAGTATCCAAAGTTTCCATCAATAATTAATTCATCTCCTGCCTTAAGTTCATGTATTTTTTCAGTTATTCCATTAGGATATTTTTTTATAATAAACTCTAAAACATTCTCTTCTGGTCTTGAAGTAAATGTAAATGGTCTTTTTTCATTTCTAAATCTAAGAGAATTTATGGAGACATTTGTAGCTTGGCCTCCTTTAAAAATAAAATTTTCTGGTTTTTCTACAATAAATTTTTTAACATTATGTGTTTCAAAATCTACCTTAAGTATTTTAACTACATGTTCATTAATCATCTTATTTTTTAGCTCCAGATTTATATTCTTCAATAGCTTTTTTTAAAGCCTGAGAAGCCATAGCTGAACAGTGAATCTTAATATTAGGTAATCCTCCAAGAGCATCAACAATATCTTTATAATTTATTTTTTCAACTTCACTTAACTTTTTACCTTTTGCGAGCTTGGTAATCATAGAAGAAGTTGCAATTGCGGCAGCACATCCAAATGTCTTAAATTTTATATCTGTTAAAATCTCTTCTCCTTTTTCATTTTTCTCAACTTTAATATACGCCCATAAAATATCGCCACATGTTGGATTTCCAATTTTCCCAACACCGCTAGCATTCTTTATTTCTCCCATATTCTGCGGATTCATAAATTCTTTCAAAACTTTCTTATTGTATTTTAATGCCATTTTAAATTACCTAAATTAATCTTTCTCCTTTCAAAATCTCTTTATGTGAATAAGCTAACTTCATATTTTTTATCTCAGAAGCTTTAAACCACTTAACTTCTTTTGTCTCATCTTTAGGTTTAACAATTCCCTTAGTTATTTTCCCATAAAATGGAATATCAACACTATGAAATCTAAACTCTTTTGTTGGAAAATTTTCATAGATATCTTTAGCCCTTTTAACAATTTTAATCTCTACTCCTAATTCTTCTTTAACTTCTCTCTTAGCAGTATCTTCTAATTTTTCTCCATATTCTGGCATTCCTCCAGGTAATCCCCAAAATCCAGGATAAGTATGCATATTCAAACTTCTTTTACCAAGTAAAATTTCTCCTTTAAAATTTTTAATTATAACAGGAACTCCAACATAAACATATTTCTGTTTAATTAACTTAAAAAATAAGTTAAGTACTGAATGACTCATTTCTTTTTTACCTCTTTTTTATTTCTCTTTTCATCTTCTTTATTTAATCTTTCAATAAATCTATCAATTTCTTTATCATTCATTCCATGAGCTCTACATCCGTCTTCAACTGTCTCCATTTGAGCCATTGGACAGCCCATACAACCCATTCCAGAAGAAAGAAGCATCCCTGCTAGCTCTGGTTTATGTGCAAGCAAAGCTTGCATATTCATATCTTTAGTAATTCTAAACTTTTTCATTTTATTTGATTTAAACAATTTAATACTCATCTTCTTCTTCGTAAAAATCACTTTCTTCTTCTTTCAAATCAGCATCTTCTGCATCAAGTTCTTCTTCACATTCTGCTTCATTCTTGACATCACAAGAGTGCTTTTCAAATCTGTTTTTCTTTGTCATTTTTCCTCCATTATATTTAATTGAATTTAACTATCTCATAAGAGGGCTAATACTTCTCAACTTCTTTACAACTTTAGTTATTTTCTCCAGGAAATAATCTACATCTTCCTCATTTGTATATTTGCTTATTGAGATTCTTAATGAACTATTAGACTGCAAAGGACCTAACCCAAGAGCTTTCAAAACATGGCTTGTCTGAAGTGTATTAGACATACATGCACTTCCTGTTGAAGTATAAATTCCTTCATTCTCTAAATATCCTCCAATAGCCTCTCCTTCAATATTATTAAATGAAATATTAACATTATTACATAATCTTTTATCTCCAGTAGGACCATTTAATTTAACATCTTCTATTTTTAAAAGTCCATCAATTAATTTATCCCTTAAAAGAGTCATTTTCTTAATATCTTTCTCACTTGCAAATTCAACAGATTTTGCAAAACCAACTATACCCGGAATATTTTCAGTACCGCTTCTTAATTTCTTTTCATGTCCTCCGCCATGGGCAATAGGAGTTATTTTTATTCCATCTTTTACATACAAAGCACCAACACCCTTAGGACCATAAATTTTATGTGCATTTAATGTAACTAAATCAAGATTTTGTTTTTCAACATTTATTGGAACTTTTGTAAAACTCTGGCAAGCATCAGTATGAAATAAAACTTTTTTCTCCTTGCATAATTTCCCTATTTCGTCTATATTTTGAATGGTTCCTATCTCATTGTTTCCATGAATAACGCTCACAAGGAATGTTTTATCTGTTATTGCTTTCCTAATATCTTCTACATCCACAAAACCTTCTTTATCCACATCAAGATAAGTAATTTGCGCCCCCTGAGATTCAAGCCATTTACAAACATTCAAGATTGAATCATGTTCAATTTTAGTTGTAATAATATGATTTTTCTGAGGATAATTTGAAAAAAATAATCCTTTAAGAGCAAGATTATTCGCCTCAGTTCCTCCAGAAGTAAATATTATCTCCCCTATATTTGCTTTAATTGATTTTGCAATTATCTTCCTGCTTCTTTCAAGAGCTTCTTTAGCCTTTATCCCAACGTCGTGCTGGGAAGATGCATTTCCATAATTCTCAGCAAAATAAGGAATCATCTCTTTCACAACTTTCTCGTCAACTTTTGTTGTTGCTGCATTATCAAAGTATATTTCTTTTTTCATTTTTCACATCCCTTACACTCTTTACAATTACAAAATGATTTTGAATGTTCGTCAATCATTTTAAGTAAAGGGATAATTGTTTTTTTATTTAATGAATATATTCTTTCTTTGCCTTTCTTTTCTACATCTACAATATTGCACTTTCTTAATAAAGCCAATGCATGAGAGATTTTACTCTGTTCAACTTTAAGTTCATAGGTCAAATCACTTACAGAACTTTCTTTTTCTTTTAAAGCAGATATTATTTTTATTTTCAATGGATTTGCTAAATTCCTGAAAAATATATGGTAGGTTGAAAAATTGGAAGTTTTTGAAACTTTATTCATATGAAAGCTATTTCATAGATGTTTATAAATGTTATGGATTTATCCTCTATCAGGAAATATATGCTTTCCTCTTAATTTGTAAAATATATCTCTTAGATGGATCTTATGATATTTGCTATATTCTTTACCTGGATTATTTAACTCAACGGTTATACTAGAAGTATAATGCATTTTATCCAAAACTGAATTATCTAAAGAGATGTTTTCTTCTGAATCAACTTTCTCCTCTATCATTATAATATGTCTGGTTAATTGTATTTAAAGATTATTATAAGAGAAAATGGGCCTGGAGAGAATCGAACTCCCTTCTTCTGCTCTGGAGGCAGACATACTGCCAGTGTACTACAGACCCTTTAATAATCCAAGAAATACTTTATTTTTTAATCTTTCTAATGCAATAATCCTTATAAATCGCTCCAATATAAAATATCATGCAAAAGGTATCAAATGACAAAGCAAGAGAGATATTAGAGAAAATTGGCTTATTAGAAACAACAAAACTTGAAAAATTAGCAAAATCTTTTAGTGGTGTAAAATATGAAATAAACCAAGATAAACACAATCCAGATACTGGTTCTATAAACTTTATTTACTCTCCTCCTAGCCAATATAGAAAAAGAACAAGTAAAGAAATAGAAGGAATAGCAGAAAGAATTTATAACAAAAAAGATTATATTGTAATTTCAACAGAATGTGAAAATGGATTTGAAATAATAATCTGGGACAATTTTATAACTAAAAGTTTTTCAGCTTTTTAATCTCCTCAATTTCATCTGAAGAAATAGCACATCCTTTGGATTTTATAGCATAAAGAAGTGCATCCAATATAAAAATGCCATCTTTAAGTTCAACCAATCCTTTTCTCCATGCAACATAAATCAATTCTGCAGAACGTATAACCTGAAAGTTCTTGAAATACTCAAAATTCTGTTTAACTAAAGAAATATTTGTATGTAATTTTCTTATAAGAAGCTCTCTTAAATTTTCAGGTTTTTCAATAAGCATTCTTGTTGTCCTTTCATCAATAACAATAACATTCTTTATTTTTTCTTTATTCAGCATTTCGCTGAGAGCAAGACAGGAAGCTTCTCCAAGATGAAGCAATCTTACAGGTTCTTTTGGACTCATAAAAAAAGAATTTGCAATATTCATTATCTCATTCGACTTATTTTCTATACTTTTATTATCAAGACCATAATCATCTGCAAGTTCTATAACTTTATCATCTAAAAGCTTCTTTGTTCTTAATGCTTCAAGTTCAAAATTTTTTATAGTTAAAGGTTTATCAATAACTTCTTTTTTAACTTGCTGAGTAATTAAAAAAACTCCATCAAAAATACCTTTAAGTCTTATTAATTCTTTATCTAACCCGTTCATAGAAATAGTTATCAAAGCTCCTGCGTCAAAGATTATTGCTTTTTTTATCTGTTTCATTTTAATATTCCAAATCCTTGTAAAAATAAATAAATTTATCTCCTTGTGAATATCCTCTTTTTGTAATAAAATCCCTCATATCTTTATTATCTTCTTTAACAATCAAACCAATATACCCTTGTTTTCTGGATTTCTCCTCTAAATATTTTAACATCAAACTACCCACTCCTAACCCTTGATATTCTTTGGAAACAACAAAAAGATAAAGATAACAATATTCTTTCCAAAAATTTGCAATCATCACCCCAATTATTTTATTTTTAAATTTAGAAACAATTACAAAATTAACTTTTTGTTTTATATAATCTTTAACCTCATTTAAACTAAAAGTTTCATCTTTATATCCAACAAGATTATGTGAGCTTCCCAACAAGTTCAAAATATCCTTGGAATCTTTAAGTGAGGCCTTATTTATCTTAACACCATTTAAATTAAATTCCATTTTAATCTCTCAAATCTCTATATTTTGGTTTAGTTGAAAGTATTCTAACAATATAGGCAACAGAAATACCTGCAAATATCAAAGACAAAGTAAGGGCAGGCCAGGACTCTGTAATAAATGTACTTGCTATTAAACCTAATGAACCAAATAAATTGATTAAGTGATAAAGTACATAATCAATTTTAAGTTTCTTTGTAAAATATAGAATGTATCCTAAGATAATAAAGAACGCTCCAATCCATCCCATTAAAGAAAACATCATAATTTCTTCCATTATTCAAACATCTCCATTGCAAGTTTAATTCGTGATTTAGTTGTTTTAGTTCTATTCTCTGGAACATCTGGAATTCCTGTTTTACCCGCATATTCTGCAAGTTCATACTGACTTATTCCCAAAAGACTTGCTGTCTGTTCCATTGAAATACCATGTTCATATATTCTAGAAGCCTTACTAATTTCTGCATCTCTAAGAACTTCCTTAACGTACTTTTTCAATTTACCAGAGAGATTTTCAACAGAACCCCTTATACTCTTAAAATCCTCTCTAAATCTTTGATAATCTTTTTTTTCAATATCATCTATAGATTTATCAAGGTAAAGCAAAGTATTTCTATAAAATTTCTTCCAATCCGGAAGCTGTCTGTAATCTAATCTCTCCATAATTTTGCTTAAAGAATAGACCATAACAGCCACAGCTATATTATCTGGATCCTGAGCTAAAGAAGCTGTATTTATTGTTTGATTGCTTAATCCTCTAAGATTAAACGTGTCATTTTTTTCTAAAGCAGCTCTTGTCTCTTTCAAGATTCTCAGAACATTATCCGCCTCTTGCATTTTACATCCTTATATTTTATCTCCTTTTTTAAATTAAACTAAAAAAGAATAGAGAATAGATTATTTAAAGGTTAAGATTATTCTCTAGTTCCAGGCCTTATTCTGTGTTCATACAAATATTTCATAAGCTCAACAGAAAAATCTCTTGGATCAATATCCTTGAATTCATTGTGCTTCTTAATATAATGATTTATTTTCTTTAAAGTTTGAGTATAATCAACATTGCTTTTATAAGAATTAGGATATCTTCTTCTTATCACATCATAATAATATTCTGTACTTAGTTTAGTTAAATCTACAAGTAAATCTGCATTCTCCTTCTTCGATACAAAGTCTTTTATTAATTGTGTTAGTTTCATTTTGCTAGTATTAATTATCCTTATTTAAAGTTAATTTTTACCTCCATTTTTAAGTCCAAAAACATAATACCCTGCCCAATCTCCAACTTTATTTCTATCCTTTATAGATTCAGGAGGCTCCAAAGAATATATTCCACCAACAGGAGCAGAATCTGGATAATTATTGAAAACATATCTATTAAAAGAATTCAATCTAGAAATAAGCGCTTCATGAGCTCTTCTTTTGTTTAAATCCATTTCAGCCATAACTTCTGTTGAATCATCTACACATCTCTCACAATCCGAGAGCTTTCTTCTATGTGCTTCAAAAATAACAGTAGTATCAACATAATCAAAAGCAGAAAAAGTTAACCCTTTTAATAAATTCTTTCCATTCTCGTCATTTTCCAATATCTTTTCTATTTGATTTCTTCTTTCCATTGCTTTATGTATATTCTTATCATCCATTTTATTTCATTAAAAACCTCGCAAATCGATATATGAATATTGGAGGCAATAAAATTAAGAGCCCAACTACCATAAAGAAAATTTCAATTCCTTCTGTTACCTCATTAAATGCCATATTCTCTAAGATGCTTTGCACTATTTAAATGTTTCTAATTGTTACTACTTATTAGTGTAACAAGAATATATTAAATAACATTTTCTAAACATCTTTATGTCAAGAAAAATACTTTTAGATACAAATTTCATTTTAACATGTGTAAGACAAAAAATAGACTTTTTTGAAGACTTTTACTTAGCTGGAATTAAAGTGATAATACCTGAAAATGTAATAGCTGAAATGGAAAAACTAAAAAGAATTACTGCATTAAGGTTATTAGAAAAAAATGTATTTGAAAGAGTGACTTTACCAGGAAAAAACGTAGACAATGCAATAGTTCAATTTGCAAAAGAAAACCCGGAAATTATAATTGCAACACTAGATAAAGCAATGAGAAAAAAAATAAAAAACAAGAAAGTAACAATCAGAAGTAAGAAAATAATTGAAATTGTTTAATATGCTTAAATAAAACCCCTAAGAAACCTTTTTAAAGCAATTTTTACTCTAATTTTTAAATAAAATGTTTTACTTAGCTGAAGTTGAAGATTATGTAAGAGTTGAGCCGAAATTGTTCGGTTTACCAACTGTAGAAGCTGTTGATCAGCAACTTAGAGAAATTTATGCAAATCATTACGATAAAGAATTAGGAAGATCAGTTGCTGTTATAGAGGTTATTGAAGTTGGAGAAGGAGTTATTATACCTGGAGACGGAGCAACCTATTATAATTCAAGATTTAAATTACTTGTCTGGAAACCTGAATTACAAGAATTAGTCTATGGTGAAATATCAGAAATAACCAAATTCGGAGCATTTATAGATATGGGGCCTATGAGAGGAATGATTCACATAAGCCAGACAATGGATGATTTTGTAAGTTTTAGTAAAACAAATGTTCTCTCAGGAAAAGTTTCAAAAAGAAACCTAAAACAAGGAGATATGTGCGAAGCAAGAATAGTTGCAATCTCACATAAAGGTGAAGAACCAAAAATAGGATTAACAATGAGACAACCTGGACTCGGAAAATTAGAATGGATAAAAGAAGATTCAGTTAAAAAAGAAAAAGAAGCTGAAAAAGCAGAAAGAATAGCCTCTAAAGGTGAAGGAAAAGAAGGAAAGAAAACAAAAGGAGAAAAAAAGAAATAAAATGGCAAAACCAAAAGCTTGCAAACTATGCTCAACAATTCTTGAAGAAGGAGGAGATAAATGTCCTAATTGTGGTTCAAAAGAATTAACAGAAGGATTTAAGGGGCGTGCAGTTATATTAAACCCTGAAAAATCAGAAGTTGCAAAAAAATTAAATCTAAAGGATAAAGGGAATTTTGCAATAAAAACCCGTTAAACTAACTCAAATGGAAATAAAAGATATTAAGGAAACAAAAAATCTCGTTTTTGAAAGAAAAGAATTGCAAGCAACTGCAATTACAGAAAAGGCTCCTACAAAAAAAGATGTTGCGGAAGCTCTTGCAAAAAAACTTTCGGTCCCTGAAGACGCAATAAAAATTAAAGGGATATATGGCAAATTTGGAGCAAAAGAATTCAGAATAGAAGCAAATGTTTACAAATCAAAAGAAGATAAAAACAAAATAGAAAGAAA
>DAHVOT010000019.1 GCA_027318675.1 archaeon
CTGAAGATGTTTCATATAATGTATGTAAATTTCGTATTGTTAAGTTATCAAATGTAGTACCTTCTAATTGAGTTGAACTACTGATAACTCCAGCTGGCATTTGAGCTGAACTGCTCCAAATACCACTAATTCAATATATTTAATATCCTTAGTAAGAATGAAAAATCCTTTTCCAGAATAATATCCAAGAAGAGTTATTGTTATTGAGTAAATAAAACTTGTCAAAAAAGAATAAAGAAGGAAAGTTTTTGTCTTGAGTCCTGATGCTCCGCATAACATTAGAGCAGGGACAGGTATAATGGGGGTGAGTTTTATTGCTGCAATTGTTCTCCCTGGATTTTTTTTGAGATATTTCTGTATGTTTCTTATCCTTTCTCTTCCTATCAGGTTTTTTATGTATTTGTTAATTAATATCTTCTTCCCTCTTCTTCCGATAGAAAAAGACAATAAATCTGCCGAAACAAAACCCATAACAGAGACTAAAAACACAATAGGAATTCTAAAAACCCCTGTTGCTGCTGCAAAGGATGCAGTATAAGTCACGACTGTTCCTTCAATAAACATCAAGATAAACATATAGATATAACCATGTACTTGTAATATAGTCAATATCTCTGAAGCACCTATCACCATGTTTTAACATACGGGAGGTCGATTAATAAAACTTAGGATTTAGAGAAATTTTGAAAAGATTATTCAATAGAGGCAAAGAAGTATGATTCAGACTTACAACCTTAAAAACCCTTTTTATTTAATCTTATTATGCAGATAGGTGAAACACTTTATGTAATTGACAGAAAACAATGGAGAGCGTGGCTTGCTAAAAATTATAACAAGAAAAAAGAGATATGGTTGATTTATTATAATAAAGCTTCTGGAAGACCAAGAATTCCATACAATGATGCTGTTGAAGAGGCTCTTTGTTATGGATGGATTGATGGGATTGTAAAAAGCATGGATAAAGAGAGATTTGTTCAGAGATTTAGTCCAAGGAGGAAGGGAAGTGTCTTGTCTGAGATGAATAAGCAGAGGATAAGGATGATGATAAAGCAGAAAAAAATGACTCCTATGGGTTTGAAAGCAGTTGAACATGCGTTTGATGAAGAGAAAGACAAGAAAGAGAAATTTATTATCCCTTCAGAGATATTATCTGAGTTAAAGAAAAATAAATTAGCTTGGGAGAATTTTCAGAAGTTTCCTGAACATTACAAAAGAATAAGAATTGCTTATATTGGGCATCAGGGTGAAAGGAGTAAAGAAGAATTCAGAAAAAAGCTGAATTATTTTATTAAGATGACTGAGAAGAACAAAAGATTTGGTATGATGAAATGATTATACTTTTAGATTAATGACTTTTGATTTTTTTTCTTATGCTTCTAAATGCAAAAAGAATAATGGCTGATATTAAATAACCCCATATAAAAATTAGAATAAAATGTAATACTATCACAGATGTTGATACTTTCTTGTATTCTGGAAGACTTGTATTAAAAATAGATAATATTTGTGAATCAGTAATAGCAGAATTAACAAATTCTAACATACAATCATAACTCTCTTTACTGCTATAATATCTGCAATTCTTGTTTGGGTTAAATTCAACTTCACAAGAGATAGGAAAGAATGGATATATCTTGGAAACAGAACTAATCAATAAAAAAGGAACTTCTTCAACAATTTTTGTATTGAACTCCTCATTCAATTCAGCAAGAGTGGATTCTGTTTCACTAATTGTTTTTTCAAATAATTTTGTATTATTTTGTTGATAATAATTATCCATCAATTCTTTTTGCTTAACTAAATAACAAGATGTATCATCAGTAAAATGTGCAATTGAAAAATAAGCATAAACTTGATATCCAAATAAAATTATTAAAAATATTGGTAGAATAAATTTTTTCCATTCTATTTCAAGAAAACCTTTATCTCCATTTTCTTCTTTCATATATTATATAATCATAAATAGTTTATAAATTAACCTTAAATCTTCAAACTCACAACTTTACTTACACCTTCATGCATTGAAATTCCATAAAGATTAGTAGCATTGGTAATGACTTCATCATTATGTGTTATGACAATATATTGTCCTCTCTGCATGTATTTTCTTAAAAGTCCTCCTAAACGTTCTGAGTTTCTTTTATCTAAAGCGGCATCTATTTCATCTAATATATAAAAACAGTAAGGATTAAGCTCTTGTATTGCAAAAATTAATGATAATGCCACCATTGTCTGCTCTCCTCCTGATAGTGAAGTTACATCAAAATATTTACCATGTCCTGTCTTTACTAGTATTCCTACTCCTCCTTCAAAAGGTTCTTTAGGATTTTCTAATTCAAGTGAAACCTGTCCTTTAAGACTAATCTGTGCAAAGTTTCTTGAGAAGATTTCATTTAATTCATTTAATGTTTTAAGGAAAACTTTCTTTTTCTTAACATCAATATCATGAATTATCTTTAATATGCTTTCTTTTTCTTTAGTTATACTATTTGCTTTTTCATTTACTGTATCATATTCTTTTTTTATTTCATCATAAACTTCAACTGAACGAAGATTTACTGGACCTATCTGAGAGAAAGCTTCTTGTATTTTGGTTAATCTTTCAACTAAGGATTCCCTTGAACCCCCTATTAATTCCATATCGGGGAAATTGAGCATTTCCATCTCAAAATTTTCAATTTCTGCATCTATTCTTGCCTTATCTATCTTTATATTATTTATTTCTTGTTCTATGTTATATATAAAATTCTTTTTTATAAGAGAATCCTGCTCTTCTTTTCTTATTTTAGCCTGCAAGTCATCTCTATCTTTTATCATTGCTTGGAATTTTTGAATTAACTCTTCTTCCTGCTTTTTTTTCTTTTCAAGTATTTTCTCTTTTTCATCAAATTTCTTTTTGAATGTCTCAAATTCTTCCTTTATGTCCTCTTCTTCTCTTGAAAATTGTTTTAAAGAAATTTTCAGTCTTTCATATTCTCTCTGCTTAAAAGAAATTTCTGAGTTTACATTTTCTTTTGTTCTTAAGGATATTTCCTGTAATTCAATTCTTGCAGTTTCATATTTTTGTTCAACATTAGAATTTTCTTCTAATTCTTTTTCAAGATATGCTTCTAATTTTTCTATCTCTGATAATTCTTTTTTAGATATAATTATCTTATCATTAAGAGATTTTATTGCATTTCTTTTTTCATTTATATTTAAAATTTTTATTAAATCCATCTCTCTTTTAGAAACTTCTGATGTTAGCTTTTCGATTTCTTCTGATAACATCTCTTTTTTTACACCTATTTGTGAAAGTTCTTTGTCTGAATCTTCAAGTTCTTTTTTTAGTGAACTTACCTTTGGAAATATCTCTTTGTGTATGCTCTCTATGTGATCTTTTGTTATTTTACTCTTACATAAAGGGCAAATATCCATTTTTGATATTGTTTCTGTTATCTTGTTTTGTTTTTCAATTTCTTTCTCACTTGAAAAAGATATCTTTTCTAATTCAATTTCTCTTTTATTTAATGTTTGAAGGAGTTCCCTTTTCTGAGATAAGGAAGTTTTAAGTTCTTCAACTGTCTCTTGGGAGGTTCTTTTATCAAATAATTGCCCTGAAAGAGATTCAATTTGTTTAACAAGAAAATTAGATTCATTGTCATAGCTTTGAAGAGTGGATTTTTTATCCTCAAATTTCTCCCTTATTGATTTTAATTCTGATTTAAGCATGTAAAATCTCTTTCTTTTTTCTTCAAGCCTCTCAAGTTCAGACTTTTTGTTGACTATTTCTTTTTCTTTTTTAACTAAAGAAGGAGATTCGTTCTGCAATTCTTTTAATTCAAGTTCTTCTTTTCTTATTGATTCTTGGGTTTCTATTCTTTGCTTTGAAAGAGAGGACAATTTATTTTCGCTGTTTTCTATTTTAACTTTTAATCCTGCGATATCTGCTCTTATTGAAGTTATCTCTTGATTCAATTTTTCCTGCTCTAAACCTGTTGATTCCTGTATTTTTTTATTTATTGAAAGTATTTTTTCTTCAGAATTCTTTATTCCTTCTGTTAATCTTGATATATCTTGTTTTATTTTTTCTATTTCCTTGTTCTTTTTGCTGATTGATTCTTGGATGTTTTTAATCTGAGCTTTTCTTTTATTTATATCTACATTTATTATACTTGCTTTGAATTTCTTTATATCTGCTTCTAGCTTTTTGTATTTTAATGCTTGTTGCCTTTCTTTTTCAAGATTATTTAAGTATGCTGTTCTTTCTCTTAATATAGAAAAAACTTCTTTTTGCTTTTCTTCTGTTTTTTCAAGTTCTTTAAGTGATTTCTCTTTTCTTGATTCATAAATTGATATTCCAGAAACTTCTTCTATTATTTTTCTTCTTTCTTCTGTGTGCATTCTCACAAAGTTTTGTATTTCTCCCTGTAAGATTATATTGAAACCGTTGGGATCAACACCTGCTTGAGCCAGTAATGAAAGAACTTCTTGTCTTGTTTTTGTTTCGTTATTTATCTTATATATACTCTGTCCATTTAATCTTACAATTCTTTTTATTGAAACCTCTTCTGATTCTAATGAGAATGTTTTGTCGGAGTTATCAAAAACTATCTCAACGATGGCTTCTCTTGCTGGAGAAGCAGCTTTAGTTCCTAAAAAAATAAGGTTTCTTGCTTTAGCTGCACGCATTGATTTAATGCTTAACCTTCCCAATACAAAACACAATGCATCCGAAATATTTGATTTACCTGAACCATTAGGTCCCAATATAACATTTATACCAGAAGTAAATGGGATTTCTGTCTTTCTTGGAAAACTTTTGAAACCATGCATCACCAATTTTTTAATATAAGCCATGAAGTAACCTCTAAAATCAGAAGTTTTTTGGGTTTTTAAGTATTAATATAGAATGAAAAGTTATTGAAATCTATTGAATTTCATAATAATAAGTTAGTTTTGGTAGGCCTTTACTTGCAATACTCTCTTGATACATTTGATAAGCTCTTGAAAGTTGTTGTGGAGAAAATATGCATTCTTTGTCTGGAGAAATTTCTTGGAAAAGCGCGTTTATTGTAGAATAATAAACTCTTCCATTTTCATCTAACCATAAGCTTTTATTTTTTTGAACTTCTTTAGGCCAAGGTAAACGAATTATTTGATTGAGATTTTCCAATCTTTTAATATAATCCTTATCAAGAGAATTATTATCTGTTCCCCAGAAATATTCTCCTTTATTATATCCTTCTGCAGTTGAAGTATAAAAATATAATTTTTGGAATCCTTTTTCAGGAGTTTTATCTACAATTAGATGAGTTATGAATCTTGTTTCGAGGTTTGAGTTTTGCATTTTTTTATCTGTTCTGTTGATTATTTTAAATCAATTTTCTTTGAGTTAATTTTTCTGATGCCTTTTTCCAAGTTTCCCAGGTTTTTCTGAATATACTTGAATTGTTTGGATTATCGGCATGCAATTCTAGAAAGTGTATTGTAGCAGGGTCAGAAGTATATCCTGAACCTATTTCAGAACCGTATTTTTCGCGTAATGCATCCATTTCTTTTTCACGTATTGACTTTGCAAGTATAGATGCTGCTGAGACTGCAACATGATTTTTATCTGCTTTATGTTCGCAGGTTATCTCAAGATTAGACAAATTCTCTATCTTCATTTTTAATTCATCAGCCCACTTTGCTATTCCAACTGAAGGGCAATCTATTACAATTTTTATTTTTTTGTACCCCTTATTTATTTTGTTTATTATCTCAGCTATCTTTGCAGATTCAAGATGATTTAGATTTGTTCCCGAATTTAAACTGTCATCAATCTCTTTCGGTTGAATTATTACAATCTCAAAAGTTTCAGCCTTTTCTCTTATTATATTTGCAAGGAATTCTCTTCTTTTAGGAGTTAATTCTTTGCTGTCTTTTATCCCTATCTTCTTAAATTCTTTTTCAGTTGCACTGTCTATTAAGCAACCAGCAACAACCATTGGTCCGATAACAGGTCCTTTTCCCGCCTCATCAATTCCAAGAATAAAATCACCCATAAAAAACCTAGAATAAGTTTCTTTTTAAAAATTGTTGTTGTAAATAGTGTAAAATAATAAAACAAGTGATGAAATAATAAAATAATACATAAAATAATGAAAGAGATGATTAAACAATAAATTAATTAAATATTAACAAATGTAAATCTAAATAAGAAGATCTAAAATGTAATTTTCTTCTACAGGATATTCTGTTCCTACATTAACTTTTATAGGAAGTTTATATTCTTTTGAAAGCATGTTTCCTAATTTAGCCATTTTTGAGAGATTTTTTCTTCCATTAACATTCAAAACCCAAGTAGAATATTCGTTTGCTCCTTTTTTAGAATTGTTAAACCATAAAGTACCCATATATTCTGCTTTAGGTGTTTTAATATATGATATTCCTAAGAACCTTTTTTTTATTGGTTCTTTGTCTTCTAAAATTCCAATAAAACTTGAAAGAGGGTATTTTATTCTTACTTTTCCATGCCCAGCTATATCGAATCCTTCTTGTTTTATTTTCTTTGAAACAGAATATGCTGGACCGTTTACAAAATCCCAATTGAAATTTTGTTCATGCTTTTCTACTTCTGTTTCTAAAATTTCTTCTAATTCTTTTTCCATATTATTACAATTTTTTAGATGTTTTATAAACCTTTAGATAAGCTTAATCAGCGTTATATTCGAAGAGTTTAAAAACGAGAAATATCTTTGAAATGAATAGCGGGGTAGAGCAGCCTGGAGTGCTCGTCGGGCCCATAACCCGGAGGTCGTGTGGTTCAAATCCCACCCCCGCTACTCTTTTTAGTAAAGTTTAAAGATGAGTCTATATTAAATTATTAACAATGAACAAATGGATAAAGCTTATAATTCATATCTTGATATTTATAGACTTGCTTTTTCTTTCTAATATAAATGAATTTTTTGCAATATTGTTTGCCCTTTACATTGCATATCTAATTTTGTTGTGTGTTAAATTATCCATAATGTATTTGGGAAAGATTATGAGGGGCGAGAATAAAAAGAAAGCAGAGAATAAAAATAAAGTTAGCAAACAAACAAAGAACACTAAAACTTAAATATAAGTTAGTCTTTAGAAAATTATGGAGAGAGGTGTAAAAATTTCTTTTGTGATTTTATTTTTAGTTTTGCTTATTGGAATTGTCAGTGCATATAATAGTTTTTCTTTGATAAAAGAAGATAGAGATTCAAAAAAAGCAGTTATTATCTATAATATTAATCCTTACGATGCAATAAAAAATTATAACACAGTAATTCAGTTGAATTATATTGAAGGAGATTTTTTAGATTTAGCATTATATATAAAAAATTCTAAGATAACTAGAATTGTTTATTATCAACAAGATATTTTATCTGAAGAGCTTTTGAATATTTTAAGAAATGAAGCAGGAATCAACCTTGTGCAAATTGCAAGCAGTACGCCTATTAATAGAATTAATAATTTGAATAGTGATTCTGGGGAGATTTTAATAACAGGAAAAGTAACTGAAGGACAAGAAGAAGGAGTTTATTTGATCTTTATTGTATTTAGTATTGTTATTGTTGTAGTTTTAGCAGTTCTTTTGATTTTTATGCCTAAGAAAAAGAAAAGAAATTAAAGAGTCATATTAGTAACTACAGATTAAGAAATAATTCTATTTTAATAACTACATGTGTAGATGAAGAGTAGTTCTTGATTATACGAACTTTATTCTTTTGTTGGAGTTTAAAAGCTTTTCCGTCGACGACAACAACTTTAAATAGTCTGGGTTTAAAGTTTAATTGATTTAAATGAAATCTAATTTATGTTACAATGAAAAGAAGAATGCCTACAATCGCACTTGCACAAATAAAATACAATCATACTGGAAGACATAATGTTGACAGAATAAAGAAATATATTGTTCTTGCTGCTGAAAAAAAGGCAGATATTGTGTGTTTCCCTGAAACTTGCATAAATAAAGCCCAAAAATTACCTTTAAATCACAAATTAATAAAAGAGATTCAAGAAACCTGTAAAGAACATTCTATTTGGGCAATAATAACTGATAATTTTATTTCTAAAGAGACGCATTACAAGATGGCTATTTTAATTGACAGAGAGGGTAAAATAAAGGGCAAATATAAGAAAATACACTTATATGGTGATGGAGTTGAAGAAAAGGGTAAAAGAATCTTCGTAAGAGATACTGATTTTGGTAAAATTGGAATTGTTATATGTTGGGATTTAGCTTTTCCAAAATTATTCAGAAAAATGAAAAAAGCTGGTGCAGAAATTGTTTTTTGTCCTTCTTATTGGGGATATGAAGCTAAAGCTCACAAAGAAGATCCTAAACAAAATGAATTGAATTTACTCAAATCAATGTTGCTTTCAAGAGCATTTGAGAACTTGAATTTTGTATGTGTATGTAATCCATACAAGAAAGAATGGGATTTAATTGATTATTCTGCTATTGCTTCACCACATAAGATTCTTGCAGAGCTGTATGATAAAGAAGGATTGGTTGTTTCAAAAGTGAATTTAAATGAAATTGAAAAATTCACAAAACTTTACCCTGGGAAAAAACCTGAAGAAGAGAAGTGATGTCATTTATGTTTTTCTTAAGATTTTCTTCTCAAGCTTCATTAAGATGAAAAAACCTATAAGTGCAAAAACTCCTGTTGTTGCAAATACCCATTCAAATCCAATTTTTTCAGCTAATAATGCTCCAACTCCTGCTGTTATTGCTGTTCCTATACTTACAGAAGATGAATAAATAGAATATTGAAATCCTCTTTTTCCTTTTTCAAGATTAGAAGTAAATAAACTAGACCAGGAAGGATAAGCAAAAGCTGCTGCAACACCATAAACAAATTCAATGGCATAAAGGTGATAAATATGTGTTGAGAATATATATCCTATAGGTACTAAAACAAATAAAGCAGTCCCTAATCTTAACATCCACAATCTGTCTTTAGGATTAAATTTGTAAGCAAATAAGATCTGAAGAAGTGCGTGAGTTATCATAAAAATTGCACTTGCTATTCCTGCTGCAGTTATTGTTCCTCCAACAAGATTATCTTTTATGAATATTGCAAGAATAGGAGAAATTAAACCAAATCCACTTAGTACAAATATGTCTGAAAATATAAGTAATTTAAGTGTTTTGTTCATTTTTCAACCTCTTTAGCTCAGAGTAATTAGAAAATTTGAATTATAAATCTTTTGAAATAGGCAGATTGAAAAACCATATATTTATAAGTATTTTAGGGCAAATACTTCAGTGAGCCGCCATCGCATAGTGGTATTGCGACGGATTGCTAGCTCGAAGACAGAGTCTTCGGCCTTGTCAATACAAGGAATGGCAAAGATCCGTGCCCTTCGGGGTCCCTGGGTTCGATTCCCAGTGGCGGCGTAGTTTTTATGATAAGTTTTTAAAGAATATTCTGTTATATCTACTCATGGCAATGGTTGATTTAGAGGATGATCATGCAATAGAGAGGGCAAAGCAAAAGGATGGTGTAAGACACAAGCACATTTATTGTCCAAAGTGTGGAAAGCCTAAACCTTGTTTAAACCCAGGATGTACTCAGTTACATTGCAATTGCGGACAGCTTTAAATTTAGTGTTACATTTTTCGAAATTTATTTAAATTCCAATGTCTATTAAATAATATGGATAAAATAGAGATAATAGATTATGAGGATGATGAAGATTCTGAAGACGATGAAGAACTTTTAGATGATGAAGAGGAAGAAGAATATGAAGATGACAGTGAAGAAGAAAGAATTGAAGCTGAAAAGTATGAACAGCATAAGAGCTTAATAAAGCAAAAAACAGACAGGGAATTACTTGAAAGTATCTCAGAAAGGATACATTTAATTGAAAGAGATATGAAGCATGTACAAGAAGATTTAGTGGACGTGTATAATCTAATTCTTGAGATGCAAGGTGAAGATTAAGGTGGATTTATTTTTTAAATAAGTTTATATATTTCAAGGTATTAGTAATTTAATGGAATTATTCTATCTAATCTTGATAGGATTGATGATTTTTTCAGTGCTTCTTTTAATTTGGGGTTTAAATTTTTTAAAGAGTAAAAAGAAACTCTTTATTGGTGCATTGCTTATAGTATTAGGAATAATAATTATCCTATTTGTTATTAATAATTATATCCTTTTAATTAAAGAAAATATGGGTTAACTAAATTATTTATTGAATTATGTTGGTCTTGGATTATAGAATGTTATCAGTTTTATGAAATATCCTAATTTCTCTTTTACTCTTAACTGTATCTTTGCGGGAGATGCTTCAACTTGTCTTACTTCTTTTAATTTTGGTGCTACGAATATTGAAGGTAAGATTCTAAGTACTGTGCTTATTAAGAATACAGAGAGTATTGCTCCTAATCCAAATATTGAAAATGAAGCAGAACTTGAAAGTTGTCCTCCTATTAATCCTCCTAAAAATGAACCTATTGAATTTATGAATCCAAAATAAGTAAAGCATAAGATTATCTTTGGTTTTGTTACAGCATCATAAATAAAGTTTGAAGTAGAAAGATTATATGCTGCCCAAACAAATCCAGAAAAGAATTCAACAATAAATAAGTAAGTTATGATTATCCATTGAGCGGAATTCATAAGGAATATTGAAAATATCCAAAGTAAAGGAATGAATGAAATTAATAATCCTGAAATTTTCATTACTTTAACTGTTCCGTATTTATCTGTTCTCTTTCCTATAAATGAAAGGAAAAATATTGGAGAGATTAATGAACTTAAAGTTATTAAAGTAAATGAAAAATAAGAAAGTTGAAGTTCTTTTATCATATATACTGAGAAGAAAGGTGAAGCTATTGCAACTCCGAATGAAATAAGTGAAGTAAATATTACAAATCTTCCAAAATTATTAGAATGCATTTTCTTTGCAAACTGGAAAAAACTAAAAAAGGCCTTTTCATCTTTTGTTGCTGGGGGCTCATATTGTTTTTTTAAAAAATAGAATGAAAGATATCTTCCTACTGATGCTAAAAGGAATAAGATTACAAAACCCAAAAATACTTTCTCTCCTTTAAATGCATCAAGAATTAAACCTGCCGCAATCATACTCGTTGCTATGATAAACCCATTTATCTTGCTCCTCTTACCAAAGAATTCCCCCCTGTTTGTTTCAACTAAATCCTGCATCCACGAAGTCCAAGCAGGGGAGGCAATTAAACCGGAAATTATTATAACAGAATAACATATAATTAAAAATAATGAAGCATAAGATAGTTTCAATCCAAAGAAGAAATATGCAACTCCTACAAAAAGCAAGGGTATCCAGAAAAAGGCTTGGATAAATATGAAAGGCAAAACCATACTTTTTCTTGATTTTTTATAATAGGTTTTACTTAAGAAAATTCTTAATACATTTGCTATAAGTGTTGGTAAAACTTCAAGAATACCTATAAGTTTATTAGAGAGCCCGAGTGAAAGAGCATATGGGGTAATATACTTTAACCCCATACCTTCCATTAAACTATAAGAAGCACCATCTCTGAGACTATATCTCTTTCCTTTTTCCTTCAGTAATCTTTCCTCTTCCATATATTTCCATATTCGTCTTTCCCTCCTCGGTTAATAAGTTTGAAAAATAGATAATATTATGCTATTTAAAAATCTATCTTATAATAATTTCAATAAAATATTAAAATTTTATACCTAGAACAGTTAGAACTTTATCACGGATTATTTCTGGACTTTCAGGATAACCCTCTGAAGTTTTGCTCAATAGAAATGTATAGCCAATTTCAGCGAATGCTCTTATTTTTCTGTTTCTAAAAGGTTTTAGCTCTGTACCTATTTTTAATTCTAATCCTACTCCTTTTTTAGTATAATACTCATTTTCTTTTCCAACAAAATAAGATTCATGCTCGTATTTGAGTTCACTTCCCATAAATGGCCTTATTTTATTAAAATTTAATGGAAAATAATTTGCTTCAATCCCTGTTTTAAGTAAATCTATTCCTTTTCCTGGATGTGATGGATGTCCTTTATTGTTTTGTTCTATTATATAACCTAATTGAAATCTTGAATTATAAAAATAAATACCGGCAGTAATTCCTTGTGTATCTTTGTTGACAATTTTCCCAATTTCAAAGACCGGGTTAATTTTGATTGTATCTTGGGAAAAAACTGGAGAATTAAATGCAAGCAATCCTAAAAGAGGCATAGCAGCCATGCTTAATTTTGATTTCATTATTGAAAACTATTAAATAAGAAATTTATAATGTTTATTGTTGTTTAATCTCTATCTTGTAATGTCAGAAGTTTTTTTCCACTGAATATAATTTTTCTCGAGGATATTTATAACTTCTTGTCTTTGCTCACTTCTTCCTAATCCTTTCCAATCTAAGACTACAAAATCTACTTGTTCAAATGTTTTTCTTATTGTTTCAAGTATATATTCCTCTTTTATGGGCATAACATAACTTGGAATTACGTGAGAAAATGCTACATTGGATTTTAATTGAAGTTTATTAAAACCCGGGCAATAATGGGGGCCCCCAATTCCTACTGCTATTTCTCTGTATTCGTTTTCTTTGAATTCTTCTACTGTTTCTTTTATTGTTTTTGCTATAATAAATCCTGCACGTCTATCAATCCATTCTGTTTCTGTTGAGCCTATTTCAATGAAAACGCACGGTTTAGAGATTAAAGGGCCATGATGAGTGCATTCCATTGTAATATTATAATCCAGAGAAGCACTAGATGCATTTTCTTCTAACTTGGTAAATATAAATTTATTGAATAGGGCTGAAGAATGACAAACTTTTTCTACTTGTCCTCCAAAATCTGCAGTCCTGAAATTTCCAGGAGCATGAACAGAAAGACTTTTTTCCTTTTTTTCTGACTGATGTTTAGAAGCAAATATAACAAGGTCGTATTGATCTATTTTTTTCAAATCAAGATTTTCCGTGTAAATCATTTCTTCTTCAACTATGTAAAAATCAAAATTAGGTTTATTTCCCCAGGAAGAAAGAACAGGATTTTCTCTGAATTGAGAGAGATGAG
>DAHVOT010000001.1 GCA_027318675.1 archaeon
GGATTTTGGAATCTAATAGAAAAATAGCAAATATTTCAGATTTAATTATAATGTATAGAATATATAAAGAAAACGAAGATAAAATAAAAAGACAAAGATATTATTTTAACAAGGCAAAGGAATTTTATTTACAGAGGAAAAAAACAGGAAAAGATAATTATCCGGATTTTAACGATAAACAATTTATTTTAGAGAACATGCATATAGATTCTATTAGGACAGGCATAGAAACAAGAATTCTTATTAAATTTCAAGACAATCAAATGAAAGCCGTGAGAAACGAAATAAAAAAATATTTTAGCAAGTATGGCTTTAATAAAAGATTTGCAGCATATTATATTTTAAGCTTTTTACCATTTAAATTAATAAACTTATTGAGAAAGATATTTTAGTTTTTATATTCTTGAATTATGTGTTATTTCTTTTCACACCAAACTTCAATCTGATCACCCATTCTCAAGAAATTAACCAACCAAGTTAAAGGAAGGAAGAGAATATTCAAGAAGTAATTTAATAATTTTATTCTTCTTTTTATATTTAGAGCGAAATATAAAGAGACTACAAATTGACTTGGTCTGGAGTTATATCTTGTTCTTTTGACTTTAAATCCATTTTTTTCCAAGATTAATCTTATATTTTTATTTGAATAATTAATTATATGCCTTGGGACATCTAATTGATACCAATTTTTTTTAAATATCCAATAAGCCAAAGAATTAGTATTCGGTATAGCGATTATAAGTTTTCCATCTTTCTTAAGTATCTTATTTATCTCGATTAAGGTTTCATGAGGATTATCTAAATGTTCTAATACATGATTAATGGTTATTAAGTCAAAACTTTCTTTTTTGTATTTTGCATCTATTAAATTAGATTTTTTTATATTTAATGAGTATTTTTTATTTTCTTCTTCATTGAAATCTCCGGGTTCAACACCTTGAACTTCCATTCCAAGTTCTTTCATCTCATATAAAAATTGTCCTGAACCACATCCTATATCCAGAAGTTTATTTCCTTTTGTTAAATTTGTTCCTCTAATAATAAATTTTATGGGAGAAAATATAGTTTTTAATAAAAGGTTATTCTTATTTGAATTGAAGTAAATTTCATACAATTTTATTTTTAATTTTGTTTTTTTAGACTCTTTAGGTTCTATACTTTTTAGAGAGTAATACTTTTCTTTAGAATAATAATCTTTGAGTTCTTTATATTCTGGTCTAGGATTCAAGAATAATGCAGAGCAATTCTTGCATTTGGAGATATAAAAGTATTTTTTAATATCTAAGTTTTTATCATATTGTTTGAACAAATTTTTTGTATTGTTGCTTCCACACACTTCGCATTTTTCTAAATTTTTCATTTTAATATTATTTTAGAATATTCTTCTCCCCATTTGTCAATTGAAAATTCTTTTATTGTTTTAATTGCGTATTTTCTAATATCTTGCTGCTTTTTTTTATCTTGGATTAGATCAATTATTCTTTTTGCATCATTTTCATTGAAAGTGCTTAATATCAATCCATTTTTATTGTCTTCAATTATCTCTTGTTTAGAATCTTTTGAGCAAATTACCAAGCATCCAGATGCCATAGCTTCAGATACCACTAATGTTGGGGCTCCACCCTCATATCTAGATAAAAATAAAAGAAAATCTGCAACATTATAATATAGGGGTATCTTCTCTCTTGGAATATTTTGAAGATAGATTATAAATGCCCTATCTATTAAATTACCTACTTTATTTTTATCTGCACCTATAACAATTAATCTGTAGTTTTTGTTTCTCTTATATATTTCTTCAGATATTTTTACAGCCCTATCTAAACCTTTTATCCAATACCCTCCTTTACCAATATATAACCCATAAATCTTTTCTTTGTCTAGATTTAATTTTTTTATAGTATCTTCTTTGTTTCTTAACTTAAATTCCTTTAAATCTACACCTGTTCTTAATACTTCTATTTTTCTTTTTGAATTGTATGTTTCATTAATTTCTTTTTTTACTTTTTCAGATACACACACTATATTATCTGCATTTTTTATTGGAGTTTTTTCAATTAAATATCCATAAAGTAGCAAAGGAGAAAGAAGAATTCTTTTAATTAAATTAAACCTTTTAAGATGGACCTTATAATAAGGATAAGTTGCTCCATGGTAAGTATGGATTATTTTTTGATTGTCTTGCTTCTTGTAACTTTTCATCCAATTTCCCCAGATTGCATGAGAATTAATTATATTAAAATAATTTTTATTTAGGTAATTCTTTGATTTTATGTTATAGATTATATCGTCGATAAATGGAATTTTCCCGCAGTTAAATCCAACATAGGTTATGCTATCATCTGATGTTATTTCATCTTTAGCCGATTTGTATATCCAAGTTATGATTAAAGAAGGGTCCTTTCTTTTAATGTACTTCAATAGGTTTTTTTGATAGAGGCTTATTCCTCCGAGAAATTTAGGATTAGCTCCATTAATAAAACATATTTTTTTATTTTCCATTTTAATTTTTTATACTTTTTAATACAACCACCATACAGATTTTTTATTGCACCCAGCACATAATGGAACCTTGTAGAATTCCCCTCTAAGGTGTGCTTCACGTATCTTCCTTAATCTTTCACCTTTCCATACTTCTTCTATTGTTTGATTTTTTAAATTACCAATAATTGTTGAATGATTCCAATCATCACAGCATAAAACCACTTCTCCATTCCAATCTACAACCATTTTCAACCAGATTAATGCACAAGGTTTTCTTTTTATTTTTTTATTGAAATGGAAACTCTCTTTTGTACCTTCTTTTTGAATGTCATTTGCCCAATTTCTCATGTTAATGATATTTATACTATCTACTTTTCCTTTCCAGTACTGATAAAATTGCTTTATCTCTTTCTTGTTTTCTTCCAATTCAACTAGGACAAGATTTATTTTTGGATTTTTCTTATTAAGTTTCTTTCTAGTATTTATGAGACCAAGAACATTTTTCTTTGTAGCTTCAAATTTTAGGTTTTTCCTTATTTTTTCATAAGTTTCCTTGGTTGCTCCATCGAAGCTTATTGTTATATTGTCTAGTTTTGCTTCTATAATTTCTTTTGCTAATTTCTCTGTAAGAAGAGAAGCATTTGAATAAAATCCTACACTCATTCCTTTTTCTTTTGCATATTTTATCTTTTCAATAATCTTCTTATCTAAAAACGGCTCACCAAAAAAAGAGAGAGTAATAATTTTTATATTTAATCTAGCACAATTGTCTATTATTTTTTTGTAAAGATTCATATCCATAGTACCCATCTTCTTTAATTTTGAATGGGGACACATAATACATGCAGCATTACACAAGTTAGTTGTTCCAATATCTACTCCTAAAGGATATCCTCTATTTAATTCATTAATAGTCTTGTTTATCTTTTTATCATATATCTTATCATAGACTTTACTGTTCACTATAAAAGGAGTAGATAATATTTTTCTTCCCAAGTTATAGCCAACTCTGCTACTTCTTATTTTACTTAGCGTTTTTTTTATCATATTAACTTTTCAAGATTTTATTATACTTTTTTGGAAAAAAAGCTGTAAACCAAAGACTTAGGTTCCTTATAAAGTTAGTTCTTATAGAAATATTTTTTAGATCAAATCCTCCAGTATCTTTCTTTTTTCTAGATATTGCCACAAGTGGCAAGTAGAGAAATATTCTAAAGAATTTATTGAATCCTCTAAGATGCTTTCTTGAGAATATTATGTCGTTTTTGAATCTAATTAAAAGTCTTCTCTCATTTTCTTGAGAATCAATACTTTTACCTTTTTTGTGGATTATTTTTACTTGAGGGATGCTGATAACTTTCCACATATTCTTTTTGGCTTTTAAGCAATAGTCTGTGTCTTCTAAAAGATAAGGGGAATATACTTCATCAAGCAGTCCAATATCTTTTATAACCTCTTTCTTAATTATTAAACAAGCACCCATAACATGATCTACTTCAAATATTTCTTTTTTGTTTTCCTTTAATTCTAAATCTATTTTCCATCCATGTAAATATCCTCCAAGGCTTTGTAAAGTTCCATCAGGATATCTTATATTACAACCAAGAATTCCTATATTCTTGTCTTTCTCTCCTACTCCAACAATTTTACTCAGCCAATCCTTTTCAATAATCTCACAATCATCATTTAAAAGAATAAAATAATCTGGATTATATTCTTTTATTGCTTTTTTTATTCCAATATTATTTGATTTTGAAAATCCAAGATTTTTTTTATTTGAAGTTTCATTTATCCATTTAAATTCTTTTTTCATTCTTTTAGATATTTCTTCTGTTCCGCTATCATCAACAAAATATACTCTATAATTTTTGTATTCTGTTTTACTTTTTAAACTTTTGAGACATTCTTTAACCAATTTTTCCTGATTATAGGTGCAGATTATTATAGCTACCTTTTTTTCTTTCATTTTAGAAACCTATCCAAACCAATATCCCAGTTTATATGGAACTCCTCTTAATATTCTCAACAAGAAACTCTTAAGGCTCCATTTTAAATGCTTGAATTTAAATCTTCTGAAACTATCTTTTTTTGTTATCAAGTCTCTATAAAGTCCTGTTTTGTAAAAATCTTTTGTTGTTTTACCCCATCTCCATTGTTTTTTGAATAATAATCTTAGAGTATCTGGCTCCATATGCTCTACAGCATCTTTAATCATTCCATTCTTTTTGGTTATTTGCTTAAATTCATACCAGGTTATTATATGATCTTGTGCAGCGCATATATTTATATGTTCTTTAGGAATTTTACTGTGTGCTTTCATTAATAATTTTCTTTTAAAGAATCTTGGCAAGACAATATCATCATCAGGTTTCCAATAGGTTTGTACAAGCATTCTATCTGCGTCGTATAATGAAGGCAAAAACTTTTTTCTATTGTATGCTCTTTCCCAAAGCCATACACTATCATAATCTTTCATTTTCTCAACTGCTCTTTCAATTGCTGTTTTCTCTAATATCTGGTCTGAATCGAGTAATAATACATACTCTCCTTTGCTTTTTTCGGTGCCAAGAATTCTGGCTTCTAGTAATTTTCCTTTGCACATTACAATTTTTGCATTAAATTTTTTTGCAATATCGAGGGTCTTGTCTTTACTATAGCTATCAATTATAACTATCTCAATATTCTTATAAGTCTGGTTTTTAACTGCCTTTAAACACTGTTCTAGAGTACTTTCAGAGTTATATGTGGGTATATTCACTGATACTAATTTGCCTTTCATTTTATTCTCTTAATACTTCGTCAATTTTGTTTATAAAATTATTTGTGTTAGAGATTAAATTAGATATCTTTTTAGGTCTTATTTTTGATTTTAAAAAAGCTTCTAGAACCTGATTTATTTCATTTATCATCTTTTTCTCTTCATAAAGCTCTTTAATTTTATAATATTGGGGTATTTTTTCTATTAATTTATTGTACCCTCCTTTATCTACGGCAATTATGGGTTTTCCTAAACTCAATGCTTCAAAAGGCACTATACCAAAATCCTCAATAAACGGAACAAATATAACTGCCTTACATCCTTGATATAATCTTAAAAATTCTTTATTATCTAAATTTGTTTTTATTTCAATATTCTTGCATTCTTCAGACAACTTTTTAATTTCTTCATAATATCTCTTATTTTCTAGATTTCCAGCAATTATTAATTTTTCATCAGGATACTTCTTAGAGAAAACTTTCCAGGCTTTTATAAGTAAATCCTGCCTTTTTGGGGGATTTATTCTAGAAGGGTATAAAAAATAGTTCTTATTTTCTACCTTTATCTTTTCTAGTTTATCCAAATCTGTAGGAGGATAAATAACACTAATTTTCTTATTTTTTAATAAATCTCTTTTTTTTGCTCTTTCTAAACTCAACTCTGAATTAAATATCAAATGATCTATTCTCTTCCATGCTGCTCTTTCCAGTATTTTATAAAAAAATATAGATATCCTGTATATAAATCTATGAAAAAAGTTTTTATATTTGTTTTTTATATTCCAGTTAATTATATCTTTGTCTGCTTCCCTTAATGGGGTGTGTATATATGCATAAGTTCTTCCAGGTTTATAATTTCTGAATGTAATAAATTCTCCAACACCAGAAGTCGAGATAATAAAAGATTCATATTTTTTAAGAGGGATTTTATAAAATAAAGAATTTATTAAAAATAATCCTCTTAAGATATTAGAATGTGAAAATCTTCTGAAAAATTTATTGCCTATTAAATTGACTTTAAATTTTTTGAATTCTTCAAATGTATTTTCTGGCTCATAAACCCAAGTATATAATTCAGATTCCTTGAAATTCTTTAATAATTCAAGCACAGTTTTCTCTGCACCTCCTCTGCTTTTTATCCAGGGGTGAAAGATAGCTATTTTATTTTTCATTTTACAAAAGTCATATTATCTAATTCTGCATATCCCCCAGAAACAGCAATAAACTCTTTTAATGCAATTATATTTTCAGGGGCATTAATTTCCCAAATCTTTAATGGACCTCTTAATCCAGAGAAATAAAAGAATTCATTTAATCTCATCCCACTATATGTTTCAAGATATGTCTCTAAAGGATCTGATTCAGAATGTACTAATTCTACTCCTTCATAAATCCCCTTAGGATCATTCATTAAATATAGTTGTGCAACAAGGCTGTCAACTACTCTTGAAGATAAATAAATCAATGCACCTTCTTCATCTAATTGTATTCCATTGTTTACTTGGGTTATTTGAGGTATAACATATACAGCAGTATTTGTTCCGTTTTTGAAATCATAGAATGTATTATTGTAATAAAGATACCTTACAGGCAAATTAACTTGATTTCCATTGGTTATATAGGCAGCAATAGGTTGTTTGAATTTTCCATTTTCTTTTTCAAGTATTATCCCTCCTATTCCAGAATTTTCAACAGGTATGAATGTTTTCTTTCCATTTTCCTCATAAATTATATCTTCATCTAATCCATATCCTCCATTATAAATCCTTATTGTTCCATTCTTAGTTTCTTGAACTTGTGAAGGATTAGATACCATCGTAGGTATAAATGAGAATCTATCTTTAGTTTCTTCATCACTTCCAATACTGCTATAAGCAGAATATTTTCCTATATCTGTTGGATCTATTAACAAATAAGATACATTTTGAGCCTTCATAAAACTTAATGCAGTTTCAGGTTTTGGAGTTGTAAGAAGATATCTTCCTATTAAATGATCCCAATATCCATTTCCATGGCCTCCATCAGTTACAGTGGGCCTCTCCCCCATATATTGCACCCAATATCCATAATCCCACCAATGTACAAATATATCTCCAGGTTGAGTATTCTCTCTTACCCACTCCATAGAATATTGCCACTGCAAATTTGCAGAAGAACCAATTTGACTTGATTGGGCTTTAATTGTTTTTACATAATTTACAGAAGTAAAAACAAGTAAAATTAATATTCCTATTAAGACAGCATAGATTATCACTTTAATAGTGTCATCTTTAGCTGTTCTTGAATATTCGTATATCTTTATTATAGAATATATTGCAAGCAAGCAGATTACTGGAGCAAGTATAAACAACAATCTTATTGCACTTATTCCAGCAAGAGCCATGAAGAAAGCAAGAAGCATCATTATAATATTTTCACTCTTAATCTCTAGTTTATCTTTAAAATAGATCCAAATAAACACCACAAAAAAGGTAGCAATACTTCCAATATAAAATAATTTACTAATAAAAGAATCTCCATTAAATATTGAGCCTGTAGAATATCTATGAAAGAATATTGCAAATATCATTAATATCCAAAAAAATGAAAATAATATTTTGTTCTTCTTTTTATGTATTCCTTTTGAAAATTCAATACCGATTATTGCTGAACCTGCAATAAATAACCAGAAGAATAATTTTCCAAATTGGTTTATTATGTCGGAAGTATAAGGAAGAGCATTTTCAGCAACAGTCTCCCCAACTCTTCCACCTCCAAAAGGTCTTAGTATATTTTGAACTATACCAGATAAAGAAACACCTATACTCTGATTAAATATTAAACTTGCAAGTATAGCAAAAATTACAGTTATTATTGCACTTACGATTATTCTGTATTTTCCTATTTCTTTTAGCTTTTTATTATTAAGTTTCATTAAGATATAGTCTACTATTATAAAAATAAGAACAAATGGTATTATTATTCCTCTGATATTTAATAATAATCCTTTTATAGCGCTAATTGGATAATTAAATATAAAACCAAGTGCTATAAAAGAGATAAACCAAAATATATAGAATAACAAATATTCTCTTAGATTATTTTTACCTTCCTCATTGTTTCCTTTGTTATTTATCCATAATAAAAGAACAGTTAATGGAACAATTAACAAAGTAAATGCTGCAACTCCGCTCCATGCAGCTATATTAAATATTGTGAAAAATCCTGTTATAATTCCAAGAATTATAGCCATTTTCCATGAATTTTTCTTTTCAATATTTTGCATTGATATAGTAAAAGAGAGCAATGCAAGGAAGAATGCAAACATTCCTAATGGCTCGTGGTCTGAGACCCCAGCCATTGTTCTGAATAAATAAGCTGGAATTATTGCTAGGAAAAAACTTGATAAAAGCGCTGCTATTTTTGATTTTGTAAGTTTTAAAACTAAAAAGAAAAATACGAGCATGCTTAAAACAAAAAATATTACAGGATATATTACATCCACATATCTTAAAGTTATATTATCTGAGAATTTACTAAGTGTTTTGTACGTAAATACTAAGGTGTAAGGAAGAAGTTCATTACTGAATGGAAGATTAAGAGAAGGATATCTCATTGAATCATACTCTGGATAACTCCCATTCTCATTTAAAACTTCAGCAAGCCTTAGGAAGTAAAATGCATCTAAATCTGCTGTAAGATATTCATCGGTTGTAGCGTCTTTCAGCAAAGAAATATTGTTTGTCCTTATTTGTGCAGTAAATGCAATAGTTGTAATTAATAAAATAGCTATTATAATCCAGAGTATTTTCTTTTGATTAAAGAAATTAAACACCTTTTTAGTGGTTCCTTTTATAGCTTCCTTATTCATTGAGATTAAAGAAAATCACCATTTAAAAACCTTAGTCTAAAGACGGATAAACAAAATAAATCCTAAAATAATTATAATTATCTGGAAGATGTTAATAAGAGTTACAACTTCGCCCTCATAGGCCTTTTTATTTGGTTTTATCTTCTTTAATATTGCTATTGCAACATGTTCTAAGCCGTATATTTTTTCATAAGGCAATTCAAGACTTCCATCTGGATTTGGCCTTCCAAAACTTTGTTTTTTCAATTTTCCTTTTAATTTAAGTATAGTCTCAAGGATATAAGGAATAAAGAAGAATATAGCTATTTTTTCAGCATTTCCAAGTATGGCCATAGAAGCAATAGCAGCACCTATTGCATATGTTAAGGCATCTCCAGGGAAAACTCTAGCAGGATTTGAATTGAATATGTAAAAAGCAATTAAAGCAGCAACCAAACAAAACCCAATTACACTTAACCAAGAACTTCCAGTAAGATACATTACAATAGACATTGCACTAAGAAGTAATATCCCTTGTCTTGCTTCTAATCCATTAAATCCTGCAAGAAAATTGAAAGTTGTTGTTGCCCCAACTATTCCAATAGGAATTGCTAGTAAAGGAAATAATATTCCTAATTCAATACCCAAGACATTTGATTCTCCTGCATTAATAACCATTAAAGGAATAGCAGCAAAAAAAACTAAGATTATTCTTGAACGTTTTGACAATCCTCCTTTTTTCCATCCAAATAAATCATCTATTAAACCAATTCCAGATACTAAAAGCAAGGTAGTAGTCATAGCAAATATTTGTATAGAAATACCATCAGAATTTTTAAAGTAAAAAGTTTGAATAGCAATATACATAAATATTCCTATTATTGCTCCAATAACAACAATTATTCCCCCAGAACCAGCAACATTCTTTTCTTTTTGATACTTATTCATATCTTCCCAAAGTAAACCTATTTGTTTTGCCTTTTTTATCCAGAACGGCATAGCTAAATATGTACAAAAAAAGCTTATGAAAATAGTTATTATAATTAATGGCTCCATCTCTATTCAAGAAATGCCTAGCTTTTAAATTTTATTTAAATATTAAAGGAGTTATATAAACTTCAATAAGTGCAGCAATGACTAAAATTAATAATGCTAAGAATATGAGTATAATTACATTTTCAAGGACTTTCAAGAATTTTTTATCTTTTATTCCATGTCTTATTAATCCAACACCAAAAATTCCTCCAGCTAAAGCAGTTATGAAGTATGCAGCAATTTCAGGTAAACCATGTATTGCATATCTTGCAATTCCTAATGGGATTTCACTTAAATTATATTTTGTAAATATGCCTATTGCAGCAGCAATAACACTTGCATTCCAAACCAAAATAAATAATGCTCCTGCTCCGAATATCAGAGAAAATATCAAAGTAAATATCATAACATATACATTATTCTCGATTATTGACAAGAACCTTATCCCGCTTATTGAAGCACCAGTTAAATTAATTTTTCCAGAAGAATATTGTTCAACACAACCCATTACATCCCCTGGGCTGTTTATTTGACAATAAGTTTGTATTTGAAAATTCAAAAGATTGGCATCTTGCAAGATTATATTCCAGAATGAAAATGCTACAACAAAACCAAAAAATAACCACATAAACGCATATATTGCATCTTTATGTGCCTGCCATATACTAAAGATTCCCTCGACTTGTTCATCTTCTTTCTCTTCTCTTTTGATTATAAAATACATAAAGGGAAAACTGAACATTATGCAGAATAAAACAACCAACATTCCAGAAGCTTTTGATAAATTTGGATCTTCAGAAAAAAACCAGTGTACAAGTAAGAGAGAAAGAGATGCATAAATAAGCCCAATGAAAAACATTTTCCATGGCCCCTTTTCCACCTTTTTTGGATTTATAAGCGTTTCAAGCATATCTCTATTAAAAAAAGAGAATTTTTAAATGTTGGGGGGTTCATCAATAAATGGACAAACAAAAGAGGTTCAATGAAATTCTTAGAAAGATAAAAACAATAGATATTCAAGGAGCAAGAAATGTTGCAAAAGCTGCACTTGAAGCTTATTCACTCTTACCTTCTAAAGAATCAAAGGAAAAACTTTTATCTTCTCGTCCTACAGAGCCAATGATGTTTCATGTTCTTGAACTTGCAGAGAAGGGGATTTCTAAAAAAGATATTTTAGAACACTTTGATATTTCTCAAAAAGAGATAAACAAGCAAGTTTTTAATTTAATAAATGATGGAGATGTAATATTTACCCATTGTCATTCTACAAATGTTGTTAATGCACTAATTTATTCAAAGAGAAAAGGTAGAAAATTCAAAGTATATAATACAGAAACTCGCCCATTGTTCCAAGGTAGAAAAACTGCGAGAGAATTAAAAGCAAGTGGAATAGATGTAACAATGTTTATAGATTCTGCAGCATCATTTGCAATAGAAAAAGATAATAAGAATGATAAAGTTTACGTAAACAAGATCTTTCTTGGTGCAGATGCACTCTTGAAAAAAGGTATAATAAATAAGATAGGAAGCAATATGTTTGCAGAGTTAGCAAATAAAAATAAAATACCTGTTTATATAATAGCAGATTCTTGGAAGTTCACAAAAAATAAATTAAAGTTAGAGCAGAGAAGCATCAATGAAGTCTGGGATAAAGCTCCTAAAAATATGAAGATAAAAAATCCTGCATTTGAATTTGTTAAAAGAAAATATATTTCAGGAATTGTAACTGAGTTAGGTTTAATGAAATACAAGAAATTTGTAAAAGAGATGAAGTAAAATTATTTTTTACATTCACATTCGTCACCACAATCACAGCATTCATCTTCATCACATCCACATTCTTCCTCTCCGCAATTGCATTCGTGAGGATGTTTATGATTATGTAATTTTTGACTCTCCATAAATACATTTGTAAGTTCTGTATTTATTTTTTCAAGTTCTTTATTCAATTCTTCTTTAGCTTTTTCAAGTTTTTTAATCTGATTTTGAAGAATTATCTTTGTTTCTGGGATTGATTTTTTAACAAAATTCTTATTTCCAATATCCACCAATAATTCTTCTGAAGTTAATTTAGCACTAGCATATATTCCTCTTCCAATGGGGGAGAGAATTTCTTCATCTTTCTTTCCAACTAATTCATCTAATTCAAAATTTAAACTGCTTAAGTCTACAATTGCTTGTTCAACTGCTTGTTGCTGTTCTTGAATCATTCTTATTTGCTGTTCAAACATCTGAAATCGCATTACAATTTCTTGTTGAGATATTTGTTCTTCATCTTTTACCATGTTGAAATCAGAATAAGATGCTTTTTAAGATTTGGGGTTTTATATCTATGCAACATCCAGTAACTTTTTACTCCTAAGTATAGAACTAAATATCATTGTAAATATAAAATAAAATAAAAACCAACCCATTCCAAACCAGAATTTTGGACTTCCCGCAGCTGCAAAATAATCTGCGAACCATCTGAAAAATAAAATGAATGGGATACCAGTGTATATTATAGGCCTCATACTTAATTTCATTTGTTTTGGCATCATAGCAAATTGTTTTTTCTGTAATTCCATAAGCTTCTCAGGGTGATTCTGGAATTCTTTCATTTGCTTCTGGATTTCTTTCTGTTCTTTTTTCATTTCCCTCAATGTTTCTTGATCTGTAGCATATTTCTGGACAAGAGTTGTGATTAATGTAATAATAAATACAACAATCAACATTCCCCAATTCAAATTCCAACTTAAAAGAAATCCCGCAGTTGGATCAAGAATATAGTGTATTGAATTTTTTATAAAAGGTATTTTATCCCATAATCCAGCAATAATCATAGATATAACTAAGAATATAATTAATGGAGTAAAACTTCCTTCTTTTCCAGATTTATCTTCTTTTAAATTTGTTTGTTCTGTCATCTTTTTTTATTTTTTAGTTGCTACTCATAAATTTTCTCATAGCAGGATTCATGTCTGTCATATGTTGTTCAGCTATTTTTTGATAGAACTGATACATAATCATAATTACTAATAATATTGCAGTTCCCGAGGAAAGTGCTCCAAGCAAATCTGTTGTAGCAGCAAGTAAACCTATTGCTGCACCTCCCATTACAGTTAATGGCATTATATACCTGTCTAATACACTTTCTAAAACTCTTACATCTTGTCTAAATCCAGCCATCTGAAGCCCAGATGCAGATATTTTTTGAGCTTGTTCTTTTGCACCCATTCCCGAAGTTTTAACCCAGAAGACTGAGAATAAAGTAGCAAGTCCAGCATAAAATATTATATGTGTAAGTCCTTGAAGTAAATATCTTGGCAAAAATCCTCCTCTTATTATCAACTCAAGAAGATTTGTATGTCCAAGCCAAAACGCAAATCCAGAAACTGCTTGTCCATTTTGGAAGTGGCCTAAAAATGTTGGGTGTCCCGCCCAGTTTTCAAGCAACCCTCCAAATAGTTGAATATTTGCAACTAATGCGGCAGTTAAAATAACAGGTATAACTGAAGCATAAAAGAATTGTAATGGCCATTTGATAGCATATCCTCTTATTCTTCCAAAACTCAAAGGTATTTCAACTTTAAGACTTTGAGCCCATACTACAAGAAGGAAAATAACAACTGTAGCAATGATTGCTCCTAATGCTGAAGCGAATTCAACTGGATATTTATTTATTATAGATTGTATTAAAACTAAAACTTTTCCTGAACATGCAGTTCCATTAAAATCAATTAAGCAATTTCTACCTTGAGCATTTACAAATTGGAATGCGCTTGTGAATAAGTGCCATGAAGCACCAGCAGCAATGAATATACTTACTCCTGAACCAAAGCCCCATTTTTCACATAGTTCGTTCATGTAGTAAATAGCTATTCCCCCGAGGATTAACTGGAAAATAACGAGCCCTGCAAATCCGGGTGTTGCTTCAAGACCTTTCATCAAAACATAAACTATTGCTTCAAATATGATAAAGAAAAATACTAAAAGTTTTTGAATACCTTGAAAGAATTTTTTACCTTCTGTTGTTGAGGTGTTTATGTTTATTATTCCTGCTCCTGTAAGTAATTGCAAGATAATAGAAGCCATTACTATTGGGCCAATACCTAAAGAGATTATTGAACCAAAATCTGTCCCTAAAATTATTGCAAGATATTTGAATCTGTCTAGGGCATTATTAGATAGTCCAAATAATGGAATATTTGCTAGAATAAAAAATGCAACAAGTATCAATAAAGTCCACTTAAGTTTAGTATTAAATGCCAGTTTTTTTTCATCTGGCTTTTTTACTTCTGGTATAAATGCGAATATTTTTGTGAAATCTACCATCTCATAATCAAATAAAATCAGTTTAAAAAGATTGGGTTTTATTCTTCCTCTTCTTTCTTTTCAGGAGTTTTCTTTTTCACTGGAAGTATAATCTGCCCTCCAGCTTTCTTTACTTTTTCAATTGCAGATTCAGAAGCTTCAAGTGCAGTTATTATCAATTTTTCTTTTATTTCTCCTTCGCCTAATATTTTGTATTTATCAAGATTTACTTCCCATCCTTTTGCTGTCTTTTTTCCATACTTTTCAAGGTTTTTTTCTATTTGTTGAAGATTAATTCTTTGTCTTGTGTCTCTCTTTGTTTTTCTAGAAGTTATTCCTTGCTTTCCGAAGTAATCATGTCCATAAAGTTTTGTAACAAGTGTTATCTTTGTATCTCCCCTCTTACCTGTACCAGCCATTCCTGTTCCTCCTCTGTGTCCTGATTTTTTATGTTTCTTTCTGGCTCCCCATCCATGGCTTCCCATTTTTCTTCCATGCATCCTTGAAACTTTTTTTCTTTTATGAGTTTTAGTTGTCATCTTTACAGCATCCTTAATATTAAATCATTTATTTTATCTTTATTATCTCCTAAAACGCCCTTTCCAACACCAAAGTGTTTCTTTGATTCAATTCCTCCTCTTGGAGGATGTAATCTGAAAAAGGGTTTTAGTTTTCCGTCTTTTCCTTTTTTTCCTCTTTTCTTTATAAGTTCTTTATAAACATCCTCTTTTATTTCACCGTAAGCTACAAAATCTCTTAGCTTTTCAATCATGCCTAATTCTTCAGAAGTCCCTTTTAACACAACACAAGTATATTTTCTTCTTACTCTTAGTCTGTCAAGAGTTTCATTAATATTTTTATCTAAACCAACTCTTCCTTTAATACGTATAAGTGCGATTGCCATTATTCTCTTCCCTCCATTGAATTTGTTTTTTCAAGAGCATCAAAACAGGCTTTTATCAAATTAAAACTTGTTCTTGCTTTTCCAAAACTTTTACTATAAACATCTTTAATTCCTGCAAGCTTTAATACTTTTTTAAGTTCATTTGCAACAACCAATCCTGTTCCTTGAGGAGCAGGTATAAGAGTTATCCTTGAACTTCCAGCTTTACCTGTAACTTTGAATGGGACAGTATGCAATTCAGAACAATCGCAATCAAATCCAGAACATGCTCTCTTTATCTTTATAATACTTAACTTTGCTTTTCTTAATGCTTTGTCTCTTGCAGGAAGAGTCTCCATTGATCTTCCATAACCATACCCAATATGTCCGTTTTCATCTCCAACTATTGCCATCGCAGAGAACGTAGGAACATTTCCTTCTTCAGTTTTTCTTTGAGTTTGTCTCCAGGCTCTTCTTTTTCCTCCTCCAAACTTTCCTTTTGATTGCCCTATCGAAATTAAATCAGATTTTAATTCAAGTAAATAGTCAGATATTTCGGGTTCTAGTATCCTCTTATTTTCTTTTAGAATATCGTCAATATTTTTTATCTTTCCACTTTTAACTTCTCTCCCAAGTTCTGTTTTAGGAATCCAAGATTCTGATGGTTTAAGTTTATCTTTTTCAAAGGCATTTTTTAATTCTTGTTCATTTTTTATCTGTTCAAGTTCTTTAAGATCTTCTTTATCTAGAACTTCTTCAGGAACTTCCGCATACTCGTCTTTTTCTCCTTCAATTTTTGCTATTTGCTTTTCTTTTTTTGTCATTTTACAATTTGTCTATTTTTGATTTAATTTCACTGAAAGGTATTTTATTTTTTAGATGTTCCCCTTTTATTCTTTCTTCTTCTGGGAAAAATTCCTTTTTACATTCTATTTTTATTCCAGCATCAATCAGTCCTTTCAAGAACGAATATATTTTATTTTTGTGTATAGAACGATTCATTCCTGTATCCAAAATAGGCGTTGTCATTTTTTTCTTCAATATTGTTTTACCAGTTAAATAACCTGTTAAGTAAGCTGCAGTTATTGATTTTAAACTTCCTTGAGCATCTTTTGGCCAGCCATATTCATTTAATTTTTTTGAATTAAATCCGAATATAACTTTGTCTTGAGCTGCTTCACTACTTACATATTCGCTTATTACGAATTTGTTTGTTTTTCTAAATACAACTCTTGGTCTTTCTGATTTCAATAGTTTTAATCTTTTCAGATAATCTGTTTTATTTTCTTTTCTTCTTCTTTTTTGGCTTCTCATCTTCTTTCTCTCCTATATATTCTTTTAAGTGCGATTTACTTTTAAACATCTTATTCCTTATCTTTTGTCTTAATTCTTTTATTTCTTTCTCTTCTAATTCTCCTTTCATCTTTTTATCTGCAATAAGTTTTCTTAGTTTTCTTGTTAAAATAACATAATCTCTTTTTCTCTTATTAACATTTTTTCTTACATTTCCAAATCCTCTTTTGCTTTTTTTCTTTGCATTTTTACTTCTTCCATTTATTTCTTTAATTATTATTGCTCCATCTTTTTGTAACATCCTCATATCCTGTTTGGTTATTGCTTCTTTTATCTCTTCTAATCTTTCATTAACAAATACAATCCTCTCTCTTCCAACTCCAAATGTTTTTGCTGCAAGTTGTTTTTTTGTTCTTAGGTTCATTTCTTTTCCTCCTTCTTGTCTTTAACTTCTGTTTTTTTATCTTTACTTTCTGCTTTCTTTTCATTCATTTTTATAAATTTATCAATATTTAATTTGTAAATTTCAAGTTTCATTTCTTTAGCCTTTTTAGCAATTTCCAATTTTTTCTTTTTTCCAATCTTTCCTAGCAAGATTATATTTTCTTTTTTAACATTTTGAAGTTGGGAAATATGATTTATAGTTATAGGTGTTTTATTGTTTATTTTTCCTCTCTGTTTTTTATCTGTTGAATATCCTATAGCGACTAAAGCAGGCTTACCTCTTCTTTGTTCCCTCATCTTATTATCTCTTCCAGTAGGTCTTCTCCAGATTTGTTTCTTCTTTCTCCTCAATCCTAGTTTTGAATATTTATGTGATGTATGTCTAAGAAACTTTGGCATTTTATATTTCCTCCCCGTCTTTAGATATTATGAATATTCCATCTTGGAAAACTCTTCTATCTCTGTTTTTTACTCTTGTTGTAGTCTCGAAATTAGCAGCAGCTTGTCCTGCAAGTTCTTTATTAACTGATTTTATTGTTATGATTTCTTTATTTATCTGAATATCTATTCCTTTTGGTAGAAGACAGATTCTTGGAGTTTTTTCACCTAAGAAATTCTTTATTAATGCTTGATTGCCCTTTATCTCAACATTTATTGGGAAGTGGCTTGCACATATTTTAAGTTTATATTCGAATTTTTTATTTACTCCCTTAATCATATTTTTTATATGGGCAGTTATCGTATTTATCATTCTTTTATCATTTCGTGTAGAGTTAAGATAACCTATTGTTATTTTTCCATCTTTGTTTTCAAGTTTTAATTTTCCAAAATTAAATTCTTTTGAAGATTCGCCTTCCGGTCCTTTTACTATTACTTTTTTTCCTTCTTTTTTTATTTCAATCCCAGATGGAATTTCTATTTCTTGTGAGAATTGTTTTTTCATTTTAATAGAAATATGCAATCAAGCATCCTCCTATTCCTTCTTCTTGGGCCTCTTTATGAGTCATTAATCCTTTATTTGTAGAGATTATCAATGTTCCAAGATTTCTTGAAGGTAAATATCTTCTTCTGTATTTTTCTAATTGGCTTATATCGCAGCTGAATCTAGGTTTTACAGCATTGCATTCTGAAAGTTCTCCCACAGTAAGTGTAATTGATTTTTCCTTTGCATCTATTTTATATTTCTTTATTGCTTTTTCCTGTTTCATTATTTTCAATATCTCTATAAGTAAATTTGAAATTCTTTTGATTTCAATATTCTCCTTTCCTGCCTTCTTGGCATTCTTTATCATATTTAGTGCATCTGCAACTACATCGTGTGACATTTTAACTGTATTTTTTAAAGCCGATTTCTTCAGCAACTTCTCTGAAGCAGTGTCGACATAAATTTAATCCGTATGATTTTATATGTGCTCCAAATCTTCCGCACCTTTCGCATTTCTTAGCAGCAATACCTATCTTTCTTTTTTTAGGTTCATTGTGCTTTATATATTTCTGTTTTACTACTGGTTTAGCATCAAGTTGTTTCAGTATTTTTTTCCAATCGCTTGCAGTCATTTAAAATAACCTCCGTGCCAATTTTGAATGATTGAAAATTTTATATTTGCTATCATTTTTTATTTCTCCCTATTATATAAATTTTGTCTGGAAATTTTCTTCCATAAATTTAATTATTTCTTCTTTTGTAATTGTTTGTTTTTTAGATACTTTGCCTCTTTTTATCTTTCTTTGTCCTACTCTTCTTCCGCTTCTTTTGAATACTACTGTTACATCAAGTCCAATTATTCCGATATCCCTTTGATATTCTACTCCAGGAATTTCAATATATTCTTTTATACCAAAAGAAAAGTTGTTTTCACTTATCTGTTTAATCTTTAATGTATTATCTATGCTGATAAGGAGTTTTTTTAAGAAATCATTGAAGTCTTTTCTTAATGTTACAACTGCTCCTACTTCAAGTCCAGGTCTTACTCCCCATGTAGGTATTCTTTTAGTGGACTTTATCTTTGCGGGTTGTTTTTTTGTAAGGAATTTTATTAGTCTAAACCCCTTATCTAATCCATCCGCAGTTCCACCTACGTTTAGGACAACCTTCTCTATTTTTATTTTTCTCATTACATTTTCCATTTTAGTTTATTACCATAATTTGTTTAATTAATACATTTATTTTTTCTTTTCCAGTATTTATCTCTACAATCTTTCTCTCATTATTTATCTTTTCAATTTCTCCTTTTTCTCCAGAGTGTTTTCCTGCAAAAACAATTACTTGCGACTTTTCATTTAACTGAAGACATTTTTCTATTTTCTTTGATTTAAGATTTATCAAAACAGAGTCATTTACCTTGCATTTTATATCAGATAAGAAATTTCTTCCATCACTCAAATTCAACTGAGTTTTCTTTCCTTTCAATATCTTTTTATTTATTATTTTTGCAACTTTTGTATTGGATTCATTTTCTTTTATTTCCTCTATATTTAATTTTTCATTTTTAAGAATAGTAAGCTTGTAATATTTCTTTGAGGGTACAAGTGTGATTACGTCAAATAACATTACTCCTTCTTTTTCATCACGAACTTTTCTACCATTTAACAAAATGTTGTTTAAATGAATCATCTTCTTAACTTCTTTTCTATTTTGAGCAACTTTAAGCAAGTCTCTTAATATTATCAATATTGGAAGAGAATTTGAAAATCCTGTGTTTGGTTTAACTACAAATGCAGTCCCTTTTCTTACTACAGGCCAAGTCTTTGGTACAGCATGTCTTTTTACGTGACTCATTTTTTATTCTCCTTCTTATCTTTAGTTTTTATTTCCTTTTTAGTTGTTTCTGTATTTTCTTTTGATTTTTCTTCTTTTTTATTCTCTGTTTTTTTGTTTTTAGTTTTTCTTTCTGCCATTTCAATAATTTGCATATTTGAAGGTTGCAGCTTTACATTTGCTTTTGAACCATCTTGTTTTTTAACTTGCATTTCTTCGACAATTATCTTCGATGTTTTAAGATTTATTGAAAGTATTTTTCCAGTTTTACCCTTGAATTTTCCTACAAATATTTTAACTTTATCTCCTTTTTTAGCAGGGACATTTCTTTTTCCAATTTTCTTTCTAAGTTCCTTTGAAAGATTAATACTTACAAATTCTTTTCTTAAATGTAATGGAGCATTTGCTCTGTATTTTCTTTGCTTTCTTGGTTGCTTACTTGATTTCCAGTGTGTTGAAAATTTTTGTTTCATTTTAAATTATCCTCTATATTTTTAATTTTTCCGCTATATTCACTTACATCTATCCCTAGATCTAATAATTGATTATATGTCTCTTTTACTTTATCTAAACAAACAGCTAAATCTCCTTTAGTAGGAATATGAGAACTTCCAGGTACAGAAAGATGTTTTCTTATATATAAATAATTCATTTGAGCATCTGATATATGTTTATCTAATTGTTGTCTTAGATTATTTTCTCCTATTTCAGCTAGTTTTTCTATATTTCTTTCTGTCATTTTAATATACTATTGAGGCGATTTTGGCAACTTGTGCCCATCTTTCCTGAACCTCCCTTGCAATTGGACCTTTAATCTGAGTTCCTTTTGGATTTCCTTTTTCATCTTTCATTATAGCAACAGCATTATCTTCGAATGCAATTCTCTCTCCATTTAATCTTCTAAATGGTTTTCTTTGTCTTATAACGACAGCATCAAAAACTTTTCCTTTCATATCTGGGACTCCTTTTCTTACAGAGACTTTAACCCAATCAGCAATTTTTGCTGCTGTTTGTTTTCCTTTTTTTGCTTTTGATTTTTTAACTGAAACTACTTTTACTATTTTTGCTCCACTATTATCTGCTGCAATTACATTTGCACCAAGATTCAATCCTTCTGTTGCTCTTGCACTTATAGCCTTCATTTTATTTATTTACCTCCGAAACATCTTTTATCTTTTTGATTACAACAAAGTGAATTATCTTGCTTAAAGGTCTACATTCCTGAACTCTTACTAAATCACCTATATTAACTTCTTTTTCCATAGAATCTAAAACTCTTGCATGAATTTTTGTTTTTAATTTAGCATATCTTTCATATTTTCTTACATAAATCATTCTTTCAAATTCAACTACAATTCTTTTTGGGAATTTTTTTGTAACTATCCCTTCAAAGATTCTTCCTCTAGTTACAATATTTCTTTCATTTGTATGCACAGCTACATTATTTTCCTGCTCTTTACTGTCCTTCTGGACTTTTTTACTTTTAGCTTCTGCTTTTTGTTTTCTTTCCATTTTTGTTTTGATATAGAAGGGATTTAATCCTCTATAGAGTTATTCTCGAAACCCATCTTTACAAGAAGAGGTTTTATCTTCTTCATGTGGTCTCCTTGAAGCTCTATGGCGTTGTTCTTGAAGGTCCCTCCGCAAGCAAGCTCGTTTTTCAGGGCTTTTGCGATCTTCTTCATGTCCACGTCCTTGTCGAATCCGCTCACAACAGTGACTATTTTTCCGTACCTTTTCTTATCCATAGTCACGGTTATTCTTTGCGAACCCCTCGTGAGGTTTTCCCATTCTATTGCCTGTAAAGGCAATCCTGTTTTTGGATCAATTTCCATAGTTTATTTTTTTTCAATACCTCCGTCAGAGGAATTGAATGTTAATATTTTTGCTATTGTTCTTTTAATTTCCCTTGTATTTGTATTTCCGGTCTTTGAAGCATTTGTTTTTGACTTTAAAAGTTCTATCTTTAAATCGTGAAGTTTTCTTTCTCTTTCTTCATTGTTCATTTTAGTAATCTCTTTGTATTTCATTTTTATTCTTTTTTAGTTTTCTTTATTTTTTTAATTGGTTTGCTCATAAATTCCTGCTCATTTGCCTTTAATTTTTCTTTTAACGCTTCATTAACATAGATTTTATCTTTTAATACTGCATGAGGAGATAAAATGCTTACTTTAATACCCACTGTACCTGGTTTAGTTTCTGCTCTTGATTGAGCTCTATCAACAACCTTTGCACTATCTCCTGTTTTCTTTAAATATCCTTGGGCAAATCTCCATGTCTTTGCTCTGGAACTTGGAAGCTTTCCACTTAATCTTATTTCGCAACCAAGAGCTCCAGCTTTCATAACTCTATCTAAACTTTTATATGATAATATTTTGAATTTTAATGGTCCAAATCTTTCTAATCCAAGTGCAATTTCATCTGCAACTATTTGAGCATCGAATTCAGGTTCTTTTATCTCTTCAACATCTAAGTGTAAATTTTCAAATTTGAAATGTTTTCTTAAATATTCATTTATTTCATTTAACTTCTCCCCGCCTTTACCTATTATTAATCCTGGTTTGTTTGTGGAGATAATTATCTTTTCCCCCACAGGAGTATATTCTATTCTAACTTTGCTAACTTTTCCTTTACCAAGCATTTTTTTAACTGATTCTTTTATTGCAAATTCTTCTTTCTTGAATTTTACAGTTTGTTTTTCTTCCATTTAAATAAATTTCCTCCTTATTTGAATGTATGAAAAATTTATTTTTTCTTCCATGTTTATTTTTTCTTCTCCTTTTTATTTTCTTTAGCTTTCATCTCAACTGCTTTAAGCATTATATGACTTCTCTTTCTTCTTACTCTTCCAAATCTCCCTCTTGGAGCAGGAGCCCAATTAGCACTTGCTTCAACTATTATTGGTTCAAGTATCTCGTGGTTATTTGCATTTCCAGCAAGACTTTTCAATAATATTATAAATTCCTTTGCAGCTCTTTGAGGATATTTTCCTCCACTCATTCCTTTCCCTTTTTGATGAGGATATTCTCCTTTCATCGGAACAGCTTTTTTTAACAAAGTAACCTGTTCTAAATCTCTTATTGCATCTCCTATTCTCTTTCCTTTTACAAATCTGCATATGTTAATGGCATATTTTGTTGAAACAGGAACACTTTTTGCATTAACATAAACTTCTTCTTTCTTTATCTTTTTTGAAGGTTTTTTTATTTCTTTTTTGTCTTCTTTTGTTTTTTTATCATCGACTTTTACTGTTTTTTCTTCTGAGACCTTAGTTTCTTCATTTTCTTTTTGCTCTTCTACCTTTTCTTCAACTTTATCTTCTTTTACCGGAGCATTCTCAATTATCTTTGCCTTTGGCTGTTTTTTCATTGCGTTTCTTTCTTTTTGATTTGGATTATAATTTTTTTCTGTCATTTTTTATTTATTTCTTAGCTTTGTGTTTACTTCCTTTTGTTGCACCAACTCCCGCTTTACTGTGAGCAACTTTAGATCTTGTTCCAGACATTTCCCCAAGTCTATGTCCAAGCATCTCAGGTTCTATTTGTATTGGAATAAACGTTTTTCCGTTATGAACTTGTATAGCCATTCCAATCATCTGTGGAACTATTATTATATCTCTTGAATGTGTTTTGATTTTCTTTCCTTTTTCTAATTTGGTTTTAGCTCTCTTAACAAATTCTTCTATAACCTGGAAGTTTCTTAGAACAGTTCTTTTTTGTCTTGAAGGAAGATATTTTGCAAATTCACGAACTTCTAGTTCTTTAAGTTCTTCTACTGATTTTCCTCTGTACATATATTGCTTTTTTTGTATTTCCATTATGCAAAATCTCCTAATTTTGTATCCTTGAAAAATTTCTTGTTTTTCATTTTACTTCTTCTTACCTGTTCTTCTTGGCCTTATTAATCCAACTCTCTTTCCTGCAGGCGCGTTTCTCTTTGCAATCTTACTCTTTATGTTCTTTCCTCTACCAGAACCTAAAGGATGATCAATTGCATTCATCTTTACTGCACTTGTTCTAGGCCATAATTTATTTCTAGCTTTTTTAATATAATGATTCTTTCCTGCCTTTATAATTGGTTTCTCTAATCTTCCGTGTCCTGCAATCTGTCCTATAACTGCTCTACATTTAATATTAAATGGTCTTTCTTTTTTTGAAGGAAGCATAACTAATATTTTATCTCCTATTATTCTTGTAACAGTTGCACTGTTTCCACCAGCTTTTATGAACTTTCCTCCGTCTCCTGGTCTTGATTCAATACAATAAATTTGAGTTTTAACTGGTATATTTTCAAGAGTAAGAATATTTCCAGGTTTCACTTCTCCATTAAATGAAATTTCTTGCCCTTCAATCATTCCCTTAAATGCAGGTATATAAAAATTACCGTCGCTGTAAACAACTTTTGCAAGAGGCGCAGAGTGTGCAGATGAATTTAAAAGTTTGACAACTGTTCCTTTTCCTTCAAGTTTTTTTGGATATCTTACTTTATATACAAAAGCAGTTGGTTTAACTCTATAAGTAGAGCTTCCATGCCCTCGTGCCTGTTGTATGATTCTCTTTGCCATTTTATTACATTAATCCTAGTTTAGTTGCAAGGTCGATTGCAAGATATTTTTTATTTAATTGAACGTAAGCAACTTTTTTATTATTTCTAACGTTGGTTCTTATTTTATCTACTTTAACCTTGAATAAATTTTCAATTTCTTTTTTTATTTCTGTTTTTGTAACATTTTCATCAACTAAAAAAGTTATAACGTTTTCACTTTCAACTTTCATGATTGCTTTTTCTGTTGCTATGGGTTTTAGTCTCATTTTTTATTTTCTCCTAATTTGTCTTCAAGTTCTTTTACTGCTTTTTCAGTATAAACTGCTACTCTTCCTAGGCCCCCTTTAGCTAAATCGCTTACGCTTAATTCATTTGCTTTTTTAACATCAAATAATCCTGTTTTTAGTTTTTCATCTTTTCCGATAATTAGAATCATTCCTGCATTAGTTTGATATTTTCTTCCCCTCATCTTTCCTCTTCCTGCTCTCACAGATTTTTCTTTTATTGAAATAAAATATAAATTTCCAAGAGTATTTTTTAATTCATTAAGCATTTCTTTTGTTTTCTTTTTCATTAAATCTGAAGAAACAATGAAGGGAGTTTTTTTATCTAATTTATCGATTGTTGAATATTTCTTAAGAATATATTTTTCCGATGCAGTTGCAGATATAGAGGATAATAATGCAATTTTCAATTCTTTTTTATTTATTTTTAAATCTCTTGTAAACTGAGTTATCTTTGGAGGATGAGCTCTCATACCTCCTTTAGCTTGAGGAACTTCAGCACCCTGCCAGTTAAATTGTGAACCTCTTCTTGAGAATATTTTTCTTGGTACCCTTGATTGCCCTCTCCCATATCCGCTTCTCCATACATGTCTTGCATGAACAATCAATCCTTTTGCCGAATGTTGTTTTCCAGCAACAGGAGAATTAGAATAAGGTTGTTGTTTTTTCTTTGCTTCAAGAACTTTTGAAACAATATCTTCTCTTATTTTTGATTCAAATATTTTTGATTTCATTTTTATCTTTTAACCTCCACAAATTCAAATATTTTTTTCTTCTGCATTTTGCTAGGTCTTAATGAAGAAGTTAATAATATCTGCCTCTTTGCAGGACCCTGAACACTTCCATAAACAATAATATAATCCGTGTTTGTTTCTCCATAATTTTTAATATTTTTTAATTTATTCTCAGAATCTTCTGCTTTAACCATTTGTAATATTTTTTGATTGTAATGTACTCTTGTAAACATACCCAATTGCCCAGCCATAGGTACATGGAAAGTTACACGTGCTGGATGCCAAGGGCCAATACTTCCTACTTTTCTTACTCCTTTCTCAGATTTATGAAATCTTAAAGTTATCCCGAATCTTTTTACAGGACCAGCAAATCCTTTTCCTTTAGTCAAACCCCTTACATCAACTAATTCGCCTTGAGAGAAAACATCATTTATGGATATTTCTTTGTTTAAATGGGATTTAATGAAGTTTAATTTGTCTTCAGTTGTTCCTGTTAAACCTATTTCAGTTAAATCAGGTGTTTTTTTTATCTTAGTTTTTTTAGCTTGAGAATAAGCAATTACAGTTACATCATCGTATTCTCCAGAATTTAAATTTTCTGCAGGGTTTTTACCCTGTTTTGGAAGTTTAACAATTCTTTTTAGTTCTTTATCAACATGTTCAGCAAGCACATCTTTTGCAACTTTTCCATTTTTATAGAATCTTATAGAAAATATTTTCATTGGAGGGCATTCTATAATTGTTGATGGAATAATAATTCTTTTGTCTTTAGTCATGGAATTCGGGGTCAAATCTTTAACTTCAACAGAAGCCATACCAGCTTTATATCCGATAAATCCTTTAATATTCTTTCCAGAACTAATTCCTTTCCAGTTTACACTAGGTAAAAATTTACTGACCCTTTTTCTTGGCCAGAACTGCAAACTTCCTTTTCTTGGTGATTTTGGAGGTGCCATTTCTTATATTTGTTAATAGTGCGGATATCATTTTATCCTACCCTGGAATAGTATTTCAAGAAAAAAGGGGTTTAAAAACCTTATCTATTGTATTTTTCTAATTTTTATAAAAAATATTTTTTATTTAAGCAGCAAGTTCCAAATACTTTTCTGATTTATTCCCATCTATATCTGCTCTTCTTAATATTTTTCCAACTCTTTTTGATTTTTCTCTTATTAATGCAAAATCCTCTGAGTTTTTTAGTTCAGTAGGTATCTCAATTTTATCAACTAAAAAATCGTGGGCTATCTTTGCCGTTTTAAATTAGATCGG
>DAHVOT010000020.1 GCA_027318675.1 archaeon
TTATTTACTTAACTTTTTAGAAATTTCACTTAAATCTTTCTTTAACGCTTCAATAGACTTAGTAAATATACTCTTTGCATCTATCTGTCCAAATGATTCTAAGGTTATTACCATTTCCCCATTTGTTTTAACTTCTATTTTTTTACCATACTTTTCTGCAAGTCCTTCACATATATCTGCAATTTCCTTCTCTTTATCATCTATTATAATATATTTATCTCCTTTTTGTTTTATTTCTACATTTGAACCTGAATTCCTTAACTTCTCTGCAATTTCTTTATCTACTTGAATTTCAGATACTTGTCTGTAGTTTAATATTCCTGGTGAAAATTTAGCATGGTCTTGTCCCTTACCCATCTTTACACTTGCTGTAAGTTCTATTTCTTGTCCATCGCTTAAAATTGTTAAAGGTATCTTATCATAAACTATCTCAAAATCTCCTTTTAATAAACCAGAATAAACCATCCCTTTATCTTGTGAACTTAATTTTAATTTTCCTTCTTTTTTTGAACTTTGTTTAAGAGGCACCAGCCCTAATCTGTGTGCAAGTGTTTCGTCATATAAAGGAGAATCGTTTTTAGCTATTTCAACTTCATCAATTGCAGCCATTTGAATCTGACCAACATATCTTCTAATTGAATTAATTAAACTATCTTCTATTCCTGCCTTAAATATGTACTTGTCATTTGTTTTGTTTATTGTTTCCATTTTATCTTTTTATATTATTTTAGTATTTTAAACTCTTCTACCTCTTCTTCCACCCTTCTTCTTAGGCCCTCCACGTGGAACTCTTGTTGTATCTAATATATTTATTATTTTAAATCCTTCTCTTGATAAACTCTTTATTATTGCATTAGCTCCTGGGCCAGGTCCTGTGCTACCTGTTTTAGCTCTTATTCTAACATATAATGATCTTATTCCCTTGTCTTTCATATCTTCAGAAATTCTCTTTGCAATAAACATAGCGATTGTAGGATTAGCTTTTAATCTACTATGCTTTGTAACCATACCTCCTGTAACCTTTGAAACTGTTCTTCCAGATGCATCTGTTACATGAGCTATTGTATTATTAAATGAAGTATATATATGAAGAATAGCTTCTATATCTTTTTCTTTTTTCTTTGAAGCGTGTTTTTCTTCGTTTTCTTCTTCAATTTCTTCACTAGATTCTTCTTCAGCTTTTTCTTCTATTTCTTTTTTAGGCATTTTATTCCTCATCTCCTACTTCTTTTTTTTCTTCTTTCTTTTTTAAAATTTTTTTATCTTTTAAAGTTATTTTGTTTTCAAGTTCAACAGGGACAATATATGAAGGAGTGCTAACTGCCCTTCCATTAATTAAAACTTTTTTATGAACAATTAATTGTCTTGCTTGTTTAGGGGTTGTAGCAAGTTTTTTAGTAAAGACAATTGTCTGCAACCTTCTTTTAAGATAATCTTTTTTATCTAGAGATAAAACAGAAGATATAGAATCTACCTTTAATCCCATTTTATTTAATTTTTCAAATAATGCTCTTTGTTCTTCAGGTTTTGCTGAAATCAATTTCTTAGCTTTTTCTCTTATTGTTTTTATCTTTGCATCAGCTTTCCAAATTTCTCTTTTATTTTTTAATCCGAATTCTTCTACTATACCACCTTCTTCTTCTATTCTAGCCTTGTCAAAAGGTCTTTTTGGTCTTGAATATCTTTTATGTTTTCTTTTCATTTTACTCTTTCAACTCCTTTTCCAGCTTATTCTGTTTTTCCATCTCCATTAAAGTGGGATTTTTTCCAATTCCATATGAATATGTTGTAGCCAAACTTAATAATCCAGCACCAAAGATAAATTTGTCAACATTAGTTATCTTGTTTTCACTTCCTTTATACAGAGGGTATCCAATCAAGCTAACAGATGTTAACAGTCCTACCCCTAAAATTATATTATACTTGTTTTTCATTTTATTTGCCCTTCATTGTTGCTGCAGCAACTTTAGATTGAGTGTTTTCTTTTGCAGCTTTCTTTTTAATTCCTGAACCTTTCTTTCTATTACTTCTAAAGTGAGCCTTAGTTCTTTGACCTCTTGTTGGCAATCCAGCAGTGTGTCTCAATCCTCTATAACTCTTTATCTTCTTCAGCTTCTTAATATCAAAGTCCTTTCTTAAATCCAAATCAGTTCCAGTAAGGTGCTTTTCTTCTCCACTCTCAACATCTTTTCTTCTATTCATAAGGTAATGTGGCAATTTTGGATTTTTTATAAAATCAGAGATCTTTTGTATTTCTTCTTCAGTTAAGTTTCCAATTGTTTTATTCTTATCTATATTCAATGTTTTGCAAACTGCATTTGAAAATGCCCAAGAAACTCCTTTTATTTTTGTTAACCCAGGATAAACTTTCATTTTACCTTCAATATCTTTAGATAATATTCTAACTAATCTTTCTTCTCGTTTTTCTTGTTGTTGCATATGTGGGTTTCTATTTTCTGCCATTTTGTTATGCTTTATTTGTGAAAAGATTATATCTTTCTATATTTGTTAACTCCTGGAATATTCTTTTTTCAATTGCTTTTTCTGGATCAGGGAGATTTTGTATTCTTTTTTTCATGTCTTGAAATGATTCAAATTCCATTTCTTTTCTTTGCTTCAGTATTTCTTGCATGTGCTTTTTCCCTAATCCCGGAAGCATTTCTATCTGATGTATTCTTTTATTTATTGCATCAGACTTGTTGAAAAATTCAACGAATTCCTTCTCTTTTTCTTTAACAACTTGCTTTATAAATTCTCCTAATTGTTGCTTCGCACTTTCAGTAAGCTTTTCTCTGTGTAATCTTCCAAGAATATAATATACTTTATCTCTTTTACCTTCGCCAATATATACTTTTTCACCTATCTTTAAATCAACCCCTCTTCTCGGAACAAGTTCAAGCAGAACTAAAGTTTTCTCCCCTATAGCTTGTGCTATAGGCATCATTTTTTTCTCCAAAGGATATCCATTTGGGAGATATTCTAAGATTATTGCATTTTCTTCTTTTTCCATTTTCTTTATTTGAATTCTTTAATTGTGTCAAGTATTCTCTTTGTTTCATTCTCATCTAAACTGATGTCAACAAAAATTTTATTTATTTCTTCTGCTTTTTCAGGTAGAATATCGATAATTTTCGAGATGTTAACATCATTGAGTTTTATTATTTTTAAATCATCAAGTTTCTTTCTTAATTCTTTGGCTTCTTTCGGGGTTATTTTTACAAATTTTTTTATAAAATCTGCAACCGGCTTTTCAGCTTTCTTTTCTTTCTCTATATATTCAAGAGATTCTGCCATGCTTAGGGGAGTTGTATTTCTTATCATTCTATTCTTTATCCTTTATCTTTTTTAAGTGTATTGGAGAGATTATGAATACCTTTTCTTTTGTCTGGTCTTTTATTTTTACAGCATAACTTCTTCCAATTCTTTTGTCTATTTTTCCAGTTCTTCCTTGCAACCTTTGAGGAAACGAAGGATTTAATGATTTTTCAGCAACAACTGTAACAAAATCTCCTTCTTTGAATTCTTGAAAATATCTGCTAAGTTGGAGCTTTCCTCTGGTCCTTACAGGTTTTCTATTTGTCATATCATACCCAGAAAAATTCCATTTAAAAAACTATCCATTACATAAAACTTATTCTAGAATTGCCTAATTTTGCAGGAGGTTCATTTAAAGCAACATTTGAATTGCATAAATCTCCCTTATCATTAGCTTCACCCATATTCCTCAGGATTGCATTGAACATTTTTTCTCCCCAGACACCAACACCACATTTATTACAAACATCTAGAGCTCTGTCGTCGGTAATATCTGTTTTACAGTAGATACATTTTTTTGTCATGTTGCACCTTTTTTGAACTTAATCATCTTCTTAATAAAAATCAGTTTTTAAATTTTTGTGTAATCTTATATATTATTTCTTTAAATTTTTTTTAAATTTAATATGTAATTTCAAAATTTTCTAGAATTCTTAAGATAGTAAGCTTTAAAAATAATCTTTCAGCATTAATTATATGATAATTCCAGTTAGGTGCTTCTCATGCGGGAAGCCAATAGGGCATTTGTGGGAAGAATACAAAAAGCGAGTAGCTCAAGGTGAAAGCTCAAAAAAAGTTCTTGATGAATTAGGACTTGAAAGATTCTGCTGTAGGGCAATATTCTTAGGTCAAGAAGATCATTTAGAATTAGTTGCTAAGTTTAAGAAGTCTTAATTTACTTAACATACTTTCAAAAAGTTATTTTGATTTCTCCTTTTTTACTGTTTATCTTTAATTCTTGGCCTTCTTTAAATCCGCTATTTTTTATTTCTTTTTTAGGAATAACTAAAATATATTTATGATAGTTCTTCCCTTTATATTTTCTTGATAATCTCTTTTGTAATTTCATATATTTGCTAATACTCTATGCTTTATAAATTTTAGGAGCCGAAATATTTATAAACTTTAGGTTCCTAAAAAATTTATGGATGAAGATAAAATTAGAGAATTAAGAAAGAATGGTTATTCTTACACAGAAATATCCAAATTAACCGGAAGATCAAAGAAATTTATTCATTCAAAGGCAAAAGACATCAAATTGAACATGAATGGTAAAAAAAGATACTTTAAAAAAGTAAAAGGAATTAAAAAGCAAATTCTTTCTCAACCTGCAAATTTAACTATTGAGAAAGTACGCATTATTGGACATTTATTTTTCGATGGTTGCCTTTCTAATTCGGGGTATAATTATATGATTAAATATATTAGTTCAACTAGGGAGCTGATTAATCGGTTCATATCAGATATGAAGGAAGTTTATGGTTTATCTCCTTCTGCATTAGAGATTTTTAAAGGTAAAAATGTATCTTCGTACTACAAAGTGAGCTTTAAATCTAAAAAAGCATTTGAAGATTTAAAGAAATATTCCTCTTCTTATTCAACATCCAATATATCTGCAAGTATTCCGAAAGAGATTATGGGTTCTAATCGAAAAATTAAATTAGAATTTCTTGAGACATTCTTTGAAGATGAAGGCTCAATTTCTCATAACGGAAGAATTATGGGAGATTTAAAGAGTGAGAGAATTATAAAACAAATAATCTTTCTTTTAAGAGAATTTGGTTTAAATTTCAAATTGTCTAAGTACAAAGAATATTCCGGTTTTATGTGGAAAATTTATTTGCCTAAAAATAAAGAGAATTTAAGGTTATTTTTCAAACTTGGTTTATTTGAAAAAGCAAGAGTAACCAGGGGAATTAATTTAGGTAAAAGAAAGAAGGATGTATTAAAAAAGATATTAAATGAATATAAATGAGACAGCACCAATGCTTTGCAGCTTGTCGGCCACTAGAACATCCGGCGTAAATTGCTTAACTTCTGTGTTGGGAATCAGAACAGGTGTTACCAACTTACTATGGCCGTCTCGAAATTTCAATTCTTTTTTGGTTTATAAACCTTTTTATACACTTAATCTCTCTTTTTTTAATGCGGGGTTGCCGGAGCGGTCAAACGGGCGAGATTAAGGCTCTCGTAGCTTATTGCTTGCACAGGTTCGAATCCTGTATCCCGCATATATTGCCTGGGTAGCTCAATCTGGATAGAGCAGTGGGGTCCTAACCCAAAGGTTGCAGGTTCAAATCCTGTCCTAGGCATTAAAATAAAAAAGGTTCAAATCCTTCTGGGTGCATTCTATTTGTTTAATGTACAAATGATTTTATCATTAACCAGAAAAAGACAGTTATCGCTTCAGTAGTCAATAGGTAACTCCAAGACACTCTATAATGTCCTCTCATTTTAAACAAAAAATACATAAGAACAATTGATTGTAATGCTATAACGTGGAAATATATGAAAAATTCAGTAAAAAAATATTCAGCCCATCTGTAGAGATAAGGGGTTGTCAAAGAAGTTATTATTAAAGTAACTAAGAATCCAGCAAAGAAATCCCCTTTTTCTTTTCCTTCTTGCTTTGTTTTTCTTGAAAACAGCGTGAATAATCCAATTTGAAGGGCATTAGAGAAGGCATATGCAAGACTAATTCCCACAAACCATGAGAAAGGGGATTGTATTAATGTGAATATCTCTCTAAATACATTAAAATTGATTTTTTCAAAAATAGTTATTATTCCCATAAAAAGAAATATAATTGCTTCGATTATAATGAACTTTTTGAGTTTTCTCATATTTTGAAATATGTTTTTGAGTTAATAAATTTGTTCTTGTATCTTTTACAAAACAAAAACCTTTAAAACACTTCTAAAATAAGAATATAATAGGCGCTGGTGGTTTAATGGTAGAATAACTGGCCTCCAACCAGTTGATCCGGGTCCGATTCCCGGCCGGCGCATTCATAATAAAAAATAAACTAAAATGGAAGAAATTCAAAAACCGAAGAAATCACTTGGAGAATGGCACGATAAGAATTACAAGAAATTATTGATAATCCCTGCAGTTTTCTTGATATTCTCATTGATTTATCTTGGAATTTTTTATTCTCAACACAATGATCTTTTTTTAAAAGATATTTCTCTTTCAGGAGGAACTTCTGCAACAATAAATGGACAATTAGATGTTGTTGCACTTGAAAAAGCGTTAACTGAAGAGTTCGGAGATGCAAATACAAGGATAATTTCAGATTTGATAACAGGAGAGCAATTAGCGACAATAGTTGAAGTTAGCGTTACTGCAGAAGAGACAAAAGCATTTTTAGAAGAATATTTAGGTTATAAATTGACTGAAGAAAATAGTAGTTTTGAATATTCTGAATCTTCCTTTACACAGGATTTGTACAGACAATTAATGATTTCTCTAGCATTAGCATTTTTACTTATGACAATTGTAGTCTTTATTCTATTTAGAGACTTTGTTCCTTCACTTACTGTTGTTTCCTGTGTTTTGATTGATATGATTATGACTGTGGCAGTTATTAATTTACTTGGGATAAAAATATCTACAGGAGGAATCATTGCTTTCTTAATGCTTATAGGTTATTCTGTTGATACAGATATTTTGCTTACAAATAGATTAATAAAAAGAAAAGATGGAACAACAAATCAAAAGATTTTAGGAGCTGTTAAAACAGGTATAACAATGACTTTAACTTCTTTGCTTGCTATTCTAGCTTCACTTTTAGTTGTTAAATCTTTTTCACCAATTTTAACTCAAATATTTCTCATAATAGTAATTGGTTTATTTTTCGATTTGATTAATACATGGATTACAAATGTTTCAATACTTAAATGGCATGTTTACAATAAGGAGAATAAAAAATGAAAAAATTAGGGTTTAAAATTTGGCTTTATATTATAGTTTTAGTATTGGCAATAATGTCAATATTTGTTTCTTCAAGCGGAATAGCATTTTTTCAAAAAGGAGTTTTAATTACAAGCGTAGAACAAAACTCAAGTGCATTTGACTCTGGTTTAAGGCAAGGACAGATAATAACTCAAATTAACAATCAAAAAATAGAAGATATGCACTCTTTTTCAGATTATATCCAGAAAACATTTCCAGTTGAAGAGGAAATTAAATTAATAATAAAAACTAAGGATGCCGATATAATACTTTATACTAAATATGCTCCAGACATCACTGTTTCTGCTATACCCAAAACAGGGATAAAAACAGGATTGGATTTATCTGGGGGGGCTAGAGCTATAATTGGAGCAGAAGGAGTTGAATTAACAGATCAAGAAGCAAAAGATTTAGCAGAAATAATAGCAAATAGAATAAATTATTATGGACTTAAAGATATTCAGATTGCTCCCTTTTCAGATTTATCTGGAAATAATTATATAAGAATTGAAATCGCAGGAGCAACACCTAAAGACTTAAGTTCAATGATTGAAAGTCAAGGTAAATTTGAAGCAAAGATAGGAAATGAGACAGTGTTTATTGGAGGAGAAAGGGACATTGCTTCAGTATGTAGAAACGATGCAACTTGTGCGTATATTCAATCTTGTCAACAGATTTCTTCAGGTGAATATTCTTGTAGATTTACTTTTACAATTTACTTAAGTGAAGAAGCTGCACAAAGGCATGCTGATATAACAAGCAAGATACCAATAAATTCCACAAGTCCAGAGTACCTTTCTAAACCTTTAGATTTATATCTAGATGATAAACTTGTTGAAACACTTTTAATAAGTAAGGATCTTAAAGGGGAAGTTACAACAAGAATAGCAATTTCAGGTTCAGGTTCAGGTCCAACAGAAGAAGAAGCTTATGATGCAGCACAGGAAGATATGCATAATCTTCAAACAATTTTGATAACAGGAAGCTTTCCATATAAATTAAAGATTCTGAAATTAGATGTTATCTCTCCTAATCTTGGAAGCAATTTCACAAAAGCTATTTTCCTTGCAGGATTTGTAGCTGTTTTTTGTGTTGCTTTAGTTGTATTTTTTAAATACAGAAAAATAAAACAATCCTTTGCTGTTCTGGGGATAGGAATATCTGAAATAATAATAACTCTTGGTGTTGCTGCATTTTTAGATATTAATTTAGATTTATCTGCTATAGCAGGTATTTTAGCAGCAATAGGAACAGGAGTTAATGATCAGATAGTTATGTTGGATGAAGCTAAAAGAAGAACATCTGATTCAAGTATAAAATCTAGAATAAAGAATGCTTTTGAAATAATTATGGGGGCTTATCTAACTTTGGTTGCAGCAATGATTCCCCTTTATCTTGTAGGAGGAGGTTTATTGAAAGGATTTGCTTCTACAACAATTATAGGATTAACTATTGGTATTTTAGTAACAAGACCAGCATTCGGTGAAATGATAAAAAGAATGGAAGAGTAAAAATAATTTTATTTTTTAATTTCAATGGCTATCTAATCTGGATTTATCTTCTTCTTGTAATCCATATTTTTTTAATCTATCTAAGTCACTTTCAACCATCATTTTAACAAGTTCTTTGAATTTTGTTTTGGGAGTCCATCCAAGCACTTTTTTTGCTTTTGCAGGGTTTGCAAGAAGATAATCTACTTCAGCAGGCCTGTAGAACTTAGGACTTACTTTTACAACTATTCTATCTTTGTATTTTCCAACTTCATTTATTCCTTTTCCTTCCCATTTTATTGGCATTCCAACCATTTTGAATGATTCTTCTATAAACTCTCTTACCGAATGTGTTTCCCCTGTTCCTATAACATAATTGTCTGATTTTTCTTTTTGCATCATTAACCACATTGCTTCTACATAATCTCCAGCATATCCCCAATCCCTTTTAGCATCCATATTTCCTATTTCAAAATATTCTTGATATCCCAGTTTTATTTTTGCAACAGAATGACTTATTTTTCTTGTTACAAATTGCTTGCCTCTTTTTGAACTTTCATGATTGAAAAGGACACCGTTACATGCAAAGATATTGTAACTTTCTCTGTAATTTTGAGTTATATAATAACCGAATGCTTTTGAAGCAGCATACGGACTTCTTGGGTGAAACAGAGTGTTTTCTGTCTGAGGGGTTTCATGTACTTTTCCAAACATTTCAGATGTAGATGCTTGGTAAAATTTGATTCTTGGATTTAATATCCTTATAGCTTCAAGAATATTTATAACTCCAAGAGCATTTATTTCAACAGTTGAGATTGGTTGAGTCCAAGAATCAGGAACAAATGATTGTGCAGCAAGATTATAAATTTCATCTGGATTAATTTCTTTTATTACTCTTATTATAGAACCAAGATCAGTTACATCTCCTTCAACAAGTTTTATCTCTTTTCTTAAATGACCTATTCTGTCAAAAACATCCATGCTTGTTCTTCTATGAAAGCCATAAACTTCATATCCTTTATTTAAAAGAAACTCTGCAAGATAAGCTCCATCTTGGCCTGTTATACCTGTTATTAAGCCTCTCTTTTTGCCACTGTTTTCTACTCTTGGATTTTGTTGTGTTTTAAGGGAATTTATATCGTATTTCAAAGAATTTATGTCTTCTTTTATTTTAGAAAATGATTCTTTTATGTTTTTTTCATTAGTCATCTTCTTATATTCTAGTTGGGATTTAAAAGAATATCTGCTTGCTAGTATATATAAAAATAATGTAATTTAAAATAACAAATATTCTTTAATTTAATCTTTATTACTCTGAAATGCAATTAATTTTAAATAGGAGATTTAACAGTTTAATTTAGTTTATTTTTATACATAATATGGCAAAGAATACAATTCTATTAACCGGAGCAGCAGGATTTATTGGTTTTCATACTTCCAAGGCATTATTAGAAAGAGGAGATACAGTTATAGGGTTGGATAATCTTAACGATTATTATGATGTTAGTTTAAAATTAAATCGAAAGAAAATATTAGATAATTATCCAAATTTCAAGTTTTATAAACAGAATATAGAGGATACAATTAATATTGAAGAGAAAGTAGATTTAATTTGTCATCTTGCAGCACAAGCAGGAGTTAGATATAGCATAGAAAAACCATTTGAATATGAAAAATCTAATATGCTTGGCACACTAAATATTTTTGAATTTGCTAGGAATAATAATATTCCAAAAGTGGTTTATGCATCCTCCTCTTCGGTTTATGGAAGTGGGTGTGAGGTTCCATTTAAAGAATCGCATAGGACAGACAATCCAATCTCATTATATTCTGCAACAAAGAAAGCTAACGAACTCTATGCTCATGTTTATCATAATTTGTTTAATATAAATATGATCGGGCTTAGATTTTTTACTGTTTATGGCTCATTTGGGAGACCAGATATGGCCTTATTTAAATTTACTAAAAATATACTCGAAGAAAAACCAATAGATGTTTACAACAGAGGAGATATGAAAAGAGATTTTACCTTTATAGATGATATTGTTTCAGGAGTTATTTCTTCTATAGACAAAGATTATAGTTTCGAAATTTTTAACTTGGGAAGAGGAGAACAAGTTAATCTTTCAGAGGTTATAAAAGAGATAGAAAACAACCTTGAAAAAAAAGCAATATTAAATTTATTGCCCATGCAACTAGGAGATGTTCCAGAGACATTTGCAGACATTGAAAAAGCAAGAAAGATGTTGGATTATGCTCCAAAAACTTCAATAAAAGAAGGAATACAAAGTTTTGTTTCTTGGTATAAAGATTATTACAAGTATGTTTAACACGAATTAAAAGCTATCTTCTCTTTTACGATTAAAAATTAATCCCATAAATATTTATAAATTATTTATTTTTTCTTCATTGATGAAAAAAATATATATCGCAGGGGGGGGAGGGATGCTTGGAGATGCTTTTTACAAAGTGTTTAAAGATGATTATCAACTTAAATGTACAGATAAAGATGTGAATGAAAATTGGATTTCTTTTTTAGATTTCAGAGACTTTGATAAGTATGAAAAAGATGTTAGAAATTTTAACCCAGATTTTCTTTTTCATTTAGGAGCACATACAGATTTAGAATATTGTTCAGATAATCCTGAAGATACTTATTTAAACAATACACTTGCAGTAGAAAAGGCAGTAAGAATAGCAAATGGATTAAGTATTCCTATCTTGTATATAGGAACTGCGGGTATATTTGATGGACAAAAAGAGAGATATGATGACTGGGATCAGCCAAATCCTGTAAATACTTATGGGCGTTCCAAATATTTAGGGGAAAAGATTGTTCAAGATTTTGCAAAGGAATATTTAATTTGTAGAGCTGGTTGGATGGTTGGGGGAGGTACAAAAAAAGATA
>DAHVOT010000021.1 GCA_027318675.1 archaeon
CAAAGCTTTTAAAGGACAGTTCTTAAAAAAAGCAATGACAAAAAAGACATTCAAATTAATTAAAAAAACAAATTTATCGGGAGGTGAACTGCATGGAAGAAATAGACAGTGATCCCGAACACACGCTTTTCATATAAGCGAGATATTTGCAAATATATTAGAAAAAACGACTTTTCTTACAAAATTAAAGACTATTCATCAAATATAGTTCTAATTTCAAATAATCTACCGAAACATTTAAATAATGTAACTATTACCCAGTGATAAATAAAATGAGAAACAATTTACTAAAAATAGCTCTTGCAGGGATGTTAAGTCTAACTACAGGTATGTATACTGGAGGTAGTTTTTTAGGGCACAATTTAAATTATGAAAAACAAGCGTATGAAGCTTATGAAAAATCAAGATTAGAAGAATTAGTTAAAAAAGAAAAAGAAATAATGTTCGAACAATTAAAACAAGAACAAAGCTCAGATGAAATAAAAATACCACATTATAAACTCTCTCCAAACTCCTGTTCAAAATATGCAAGATTATCTGCAAAAAGAATCTTCGAAAAAGAATACAATCCTGCAAATGCTTGGGATTTAAAGTATGATAATGAAGTAGTTTACAGCTTTAATCCTGATGAAATTATAAATGATTCTACAATCTATGAAAGCTTAAAAAACAAAGTAATTGACGGAACATTAAAACCGGGTATGATATTAGTAACTTCAAGGGACATGAGACCTGAAGAATACAAAAATTACAGAACTTATAGAACTCCTGGAAAAGACAAGAAAGGGAACAAAATAGAAGACACCCACGCTATTTTATATTTAGGGATAAATGATAATGGACAATTTGAATTTTTAGATCAATGGGTAAACAAAATAGAAAAAATGACAATAGATGATTTCAAAGATAAAAAAAATCTCAAACCAAGATTAATAATCGACGAACCAAATAAGGATACAACTTAAAACTATAAACATCTTAAACAGGTTTAAAGTTAAATAAATAACAATAATCCTTTTAAAAAGAATTTATTTGAATTTTTTTATGAAAAAATATCCAATTATAAAGAACATTTCAAAATTCCTGTTTTTTCTGCCAACACTATACTTTCTAAACACAAAAGAGGCTCATGCTCCAAATACAGAATATAATCTAAATGCAGACACCAGAAAGATAGTAGTTATAGATCCAGGGCATGGAATGGGGAATAGAGTTGAAGGATGGATGGATTGGGGAAAAACATACTTAGAATATAAAGAAGCAGAAATCGTTTTAGAAAAAGCTAAAAAAATTAAGAATATGCTTGATTCAACCAAATACAAAGTAATTCTTACAAGAAAGGACAATACAACTCCCTGCCCAATAGAATCAAGACCAGAATTAGCAAATAAAATAAAAGCAGACATTTTTTTAAGCTTACATTTAAACGATTTCAAAAACTGGAAAAGTATAAGCGGTTCAGAAATATACTGGAGATATGAAAAAGACAAAGATTTAGCAAAACTAGCAGCAAAAAACATTAATGAAATAGCTAATATACCCAATAGATATGTCTCCTGGGGAGAATACCTTATGTTAAAAGAAGTAAGCTGCCCTGCTGCTTTAGTAGAAATAGGATATTTCTTAAACGAACAGGATATAAATAAAATTCTGAAAACCAATGGAGTTGAGAAAGCAATTGTCAAAACAATTGAAGATTATTTGAAATGACCAATATCCCCTACAAATATTTATAAATAAATATTTACTGATATTTAGATGAAAAAAGAGATTGTATTAACCTTTTTATTAATGGTTATGATTAGTTCATTTGCATCAGCTGAAATGATTATCAATCAACAGCCAAACAAAGTGTATAATTTAGGAGATTCTGTAACTATTCCTGTAACAATAAAAACAATTACAGGTGTTTCTGGAACATTTAGTATGGATTTGCTTTGTGGGACAAAACAGATTAACTTCTACAAAAACGGAGTAAACTTAGTATATGGAGAAGAAAAGACATTTGATGCTTCTCTTGTCCTAACAAAAGAAGTAGTAGGAGAAAATGTTGGAAATTGTAAAGTAAAGGGAATACTTGGAACAGAATACTTCTTAACAAATGAATTCAAAATTTCAAATTTAATAACTATTAAACCAACAACAGAACAAACAGAATTTGAACCTGGACAGAGTGTATTAATTTATGGTGATGTGATAAAGGAAAACGGACAACCAGCCAATGGATTTATAGAACTTGAATTAATTCTTGCAAATGGTTCTTCTGAAAATATTCTTCAAAAAGGAACAATAAATAATGGTATGTACTCCATGAACATAACTCTTCCACAAAAAATGAAAGCAGGAAAATATCTTGTAAAATTAAATGCTTATGAAGTTGCATTAGATAATGCAAGAACAAATAAGGGATTCATTAATTATAATATACAAATAAAACAAATACCTACTTCTTTAGAGATAATTCTAAAAGATAAAGATGTTCAACCAGGAAAATCAGTTGAAATAAAAACAATACTTCATGACCAAACAGGAGAGAGTATTGAATCAACTTCAGTTATTACAGTAAAGAAAGAAAATTTAGAAATTCCAGAAGGAGGATCTCCAACTGAAAAAAGAACAGGAGAATACCTAAAATTACCTATTGTATATAATGAACCACCTGCAAATTGGACTGTATCTGCAATATCTAATGGATTAACAGCAGAAGCATACTTTACAATAGTTGAAAACGAAGAAATAAATGTGGAATTAGTAAATCAAACACTAATTGTAACAAATGTAGGAAATGTCCCTTATAATGGAACAATTAATATAAGAATAGGAAACATCTCAAAAGATTTCAATCTATTTTTACCTGTAGATGGAAGTAATAAATATGAATTAAAAACAGAATATGCAGGAGAATATGAAGTAGAATTATTAGACAAAGGAAGAGAAAGTTTATTCAAAAAAGATGTTGTTTTACCTGAATCGAGAGTTTCAGGTTCAACAGGATACGCAATAAGAGATTTCTCACAATCTACATCCAAAGAATTTTATGCTAGACCTATTTTCTGGATTTTCATAGCATTACTTTTAGCGGCTTTGATATTTATTCTAATAAGAAGACACAAAAAAAGAAAAGAAACAGGTGTAACCAAAAAAAATGTATTTAAAGATAAATTAAAAATAAAACATGAACCAAAGACAAATACTGCCTGGGAAAACAGAGCAGTTCCTTTATCTAAAGAGTCAAAACTTAAAACCAATAATAAAGCAAATCTTTCTCTTTCAATAAAAGGAAATAAACAAGAGGTAAGTGTAGTAAATATAAGTGTGAGAAATATGGGGGATCTTCAAGCAAAAAAATCAAATACAGAAGAACCTCTTCAAAAGATAGTAAATCTTGCTGAAAATAGAAAAGCTTTTGTTTATGAAAATCAAAATAATTTAACATTCATCTTGGCTCCTTCAAAAACAAGAACATTCAAAAATGAAACAACTGCTTTAGAGATTGCACAGGATGCAAAAGAGATAATCTTAAGTTATAATAGAATAGCAAAATACAAAATGGACTTTGGAATATCTATAGAATATGGTTCAATAGTAGAAAAAACTGAAAACGGAATAATGCAATTTATGAGTCTAGGGACATTAATGAGCAACACTAAAAAAATATCTGCTGCATCTCAGGGAGAAGTATTATTAGGAGAAAACATAAAAAATAAACTCACAAATGTAAGAACAGAAAAGCAAGATAATGGGAGAATAACCTATTACAAAATAAAAGATATGAAATATTATGATGAAGGAAATTCAAGATATATGCAAAGTTTTATGAATAAAAAAACAGGAGAAAGCAATCAGGGAACAAAATATAATAATTTACCTCCTCAAGATAAAACACAAAAAACAAATCAAAATACTGAAAAAAGCTCAGACCCAAAATCTTTGATTAAAGGATTTTACTAAAAATAAATTAATTGAAACTAATTCTTCTTTTTCTTTGAAAGATTATTTTTATTATGTTTTTTATTTTGAATATTCTTCTTAGATAGTTCTTCTTTAACTATCTCTCTAACTTCTTCTTTAGAAACCACTTTTATTTGATTTAAATTTTGATTTTTATTTTCAGAAGAATCATCTTTAAACTTCATCTTCCATCCAAAAATCAAAGCAACAATTCCAAACAAAATCAAAACAACTGAAATAATTAACATTATTACAAATACAAAATGTGCTTTTTGAGAGAGAAGAGAAAATAATGGAGCTACTTGTGCTGGAACTAATTTCAAAATCCAATCCATATTCTTAAATGGTAAAGAACAAAAAGCTAATAAAATTCCTACAGAGATAAATTTAGACGGCCTCTTTTCAGCAACAAGAAAGATTAAACCAAATAAAACCAAAGACATAACAGAAAGTAAAAATGCATTTCCTGCCCAATATACTCTTGCTTTATCAGATATAAGCACAAAAGGTATATCAGAAGTTTTAACACACTCCCAAAATTCGCAATCATAATCTGCATAATAAATTTGTTCAATAAAATTATCTCTTATATAAGCTGAGATAGAATCCTCTCCTTTTTCAATAACTTCACAGGGAATTGTAAAGCTTTCATTTCCATAATTAAAAATATATTCATTATCAAAATTACAATAATTATTTAAATTCTCACCAAAAACAGCTTCAACATCCAAAATACTTCCAATTATACCCTCTGCAGAACTTTCTAAAGCTGGTTTAAGTTCATCATATTCCAAAGAAGATGCAAAAGTTATGGAAACATTCATAAGAACAAGGCAAATTGCCAAAACAAATCCAAAGAGAGTAATAACTGCACCCCTTATAAAACCCATAACTAACAAAATAATTAAAGGTTTTTAAAATTAATTAAAACCGCTTTCCTTCAAGGATTTATTTATCTCTTGTGAAGTTAGGAGAGAATCTAGATATCTTGAATACTTCATATAAAACTCTTTTTCTTCTGTAACTAGTTTAAATTTTTCAGATATTCTTTGCTTCTCTTCAAATATGTCAACGCACCTACTAGCAAAAAGAGCATAATCTCCCCATATACTATCATTTTCTTGCATTAACTTAAGTGATTGCTGAGAGAAAAAATAGCATCTTTCTATTAAACTATCATTTTTCTCCTTCAATTTAGCATAATCTTCCATAGAAGAAAAAAGGCTTTTAGCATAATCAATAGAAATTTTCAAAGAATCCATCTTTTTTTGAGTATTCAAAGACTGATAATCCTTAGATAATTCTAAATAATCTTTAACAGCACCAATATAATTTCTATATAGCTCCATATTTTGTTTTTTAAGTCCTGTATTTAAACAAGTTAATACACCTGCACTTACAGAAAATACTCCTGCAGTAATTCCTAAAATCATAGCAGGTTTTTTTAATATTTCCTTTAACTTAAACATATTTCCAAAAATAAAATAGTATATTTAAGAATTTATTTACAAAAATATAGATATAAAACATTACATTCTTTCTAAAGCTTCAATCCTTTTCTCAATTGGAGGATGTGTGCTTGTAAGATTTTTTAAAGGGCTTGCAAAAAACAAAGGAGCAATAGCTTTACTTACTTTTTTCTCTTTTGATTCAAATTGGTAATCGTTTTTAATCTTCTTAAGTGCGCCAATTAATCCTTGAGGATATCTTGTAAATTTAACTGCAGTTGCATCTGCAGAATATTCATGTTTCCTTGAAATTGAAAGTTGCACTAATTGAACAACAATAGGGGCAAGAATTGCTAAAACAATACCTATAACCAACAAAATTATGCCTGCTTTATTGCTATCACTGTCTCCCCCTCCCTTTAACCATAAACTTCTTAAAAACATCTCAGAAATAATTGCAACCATTCCAACCATAACTGCAACTAGAGTCATATATCTTATATCATAATTCCCAATATGCCCTAATTCATGCGCTAAAACAGCTTCTAATTCTCTTCTGTCCAACTTACTCAAAGCCCCCTCAGTTACGCAAACCACAGAATGTTTAGGGTCTCTTCCAGAAGCAAAAGCATTTATTTGATTAGAAGGCATAACATAAAGTTTAGGCATTGGTAAACCAGAAGCCAAAGTCAAACCCTCTACAAGATTGTAAAAATCTCTATGCTTAATCCTATCTGCTTCTTTTGCCCCTACACTCATTATAGAAATTTTATCTGAATTATAATAACTAATAAGAGTATATGAAATAGAAAATATAATCGAAATTATCATTATAAACCAAAACCATACTGGATCAAAAGCTAAAGAAATAAAATACCCTAATGCAACAATAACTACAAAAACAGTTAAAATTAAAAAAAATGATTTTCTTTTATTTTTAGATATCTGATCTCTAAAGTCAATTCTTTGATATTTTTCCATATTTAGGTATGGAAAAAAGACTTTTTAAGACTAACGAATAATTTTTAATAACTAGACTCAAAAGGTCCTAAATCTGGTGCACTTCCAGAATAAGATAATCCTACATTAACGCCCCTATTAATTAAATCACTTCCCTGAGCCAAATGCCCAAAGGTAATATCTGGCAAAGATCCATCAGCTTTTCTTGGAGCAGTAAGTTGAGAAGTATCAAGGCTTACAAAATCAGCATTAGTAACAGTATAATTGGGATTATACTCCCACCACCAATCTGCATCTACCATTCCAGTTGAAATCCATGTATTTGCTACTGTGTCTACCGTAGTCTCATATAAATAAACCTCATAGGGATTCCCTGTAGCTTCAGTCTGCTGAGCAGCATAAGCAATATTATTTCTATAAATTGAACCATCAGCATCAGAATACCCTATGCCGTTTCGATATGCAAGATTATTATAAAAAATTGCCCCATTTGGAAGCTGATCCTGATAATTAACAACAATGTTATTATAGAATCCTACTCCAATATTATCTGCTGCTATACAATTTTCAAATCTCACATAATTTTCAGCCCCATAGATATAATCTGGGATACTTACTATATTTACACCTGTAACCTTAAATCCATTACCTTCAATAGCCCATAAGGATGATAAATCCTTATATTTATCCGTGGACATTGCCCAGCAATTCTTAAATGTCCTGTATTCAGAACCGCTTGGATCAAATCCATCATCTGCATAATTCCATGCTCTGCATCCTTCCCAATAAAAGTAATTTCCTTCATATCCCTGAACCTTCCAACCATCAGCAGCGTTTCCGGGCTCCATTGCATATCTGTCATAAAGATTATATGCATCACAGTTTATCCAGCTCGTATTGTCTGAGTTAAATAATGCCCCAGGACCATCAACTTCATTCCATGCACCGCTCCAATGCGTGAATCCTCTTCCATCAATATCATGAACAATTATGTTTTCAAATTTGAAATTAGCTCCATTTGCACCGAAACCAAATGCTTCAGAATATACTTTCACATGACTTGGATCAGGAGGAGTCTGATAGATATTCCTTATTGTTAAACCCCTGAAATAAAGATATTCGGCATTGTCTACTCCTATTCCTCCATTCCATCTGTTACTATTTGGGGTAGCAAGACTTCCATCCAAAATAGGGGTTTCACCAGGATAATTATAATATCTAATTGGAGCTTGTGCTGTCCCACTTCTTCCAACTCCATATCCAACAGGATCTATAAGCATTCCTATGGGTGCACTTCCAGCAATATGCTCTGTAAACATATAAACTCCTCCACGAATATAAACAATATCTCCTGCGTGGGCCACATCTACTCCTTTTTGCCAAGTTGCAAATGGCTGCTCAAATGTTCCTGGATTATTATCATTACCATTCACTGCAACAAAATAAGTATTTCCTGCTACAGTTAACAAGCACACTCCATTAGAACAATATTCTCCAGAATTACAAGTAACTGTTCCACAATCAATTACAACATTTTTTATGCATGTTCCATTTACTGCACAAGTATATCCTGTTGAACAAGTTCCGCAGTTTAATGTTCCACTACATCCATCAGAAACTGTTCCGCATGTTCTCCCTAATGCTAAACAAGTTGTAGGAACACAGTCTTTCATGCATGTTCCATTTACTGCACAAGTATATCCTGTTGAACAAGTTCCACAATTAGTGCTTACTCCACAAATGCTATGTGTACCACAAGTATACTTTAATGAAGAACAAGTATCAGTGCATGTAGAATTTTCAATACACAACCCTGAGCTACAAACATATCCTGTAGAACAGGTCCCGCAATTTACACTCTGACCACAAATAGTCTGAGTACCACATTGGTAAACTAGAGATGAACAAGTATCAGTGCATGTTGTTGTGGTGCTGCTTCCACCAGAACTCCCTCCTCCACCTCCAGAAGAAGTTGATTCCTTAATGCATTTGTAATTCAGGCAAAAATATCCAGAAGAACATCCATTGCCACATTGCAATCCACAATCACTATATCCGCACTGAGCATTTGGAGGACAGTAATTAGAACAAGTATCAGGAGTTATATACTCGTCTTTGACCTTTCCAAGAACTTCTTTTCCTTCTTTGTCTAAGTAAATAGGTGTAACTGAAATCTTTTTCAGTTTTGAGGCATTCATTAAAAGGAAATTTAATGAAAAGTTTCCGCTCTCATTTTCAGGAATAAACCCGTTAATCCTTATAACCTCTGTCGTAGAGTCGTCTTCAGCAGCAAAACTTAATCCAATGAATTCCCCTTCGCCTGAATTTCTTTTTAGTGTTAAATCAAGGGTATTATCATTAATTTTTTTCACCTGAGAGATCTTTAAATCTAGTTGCGAATCATCTAATACCTTATATTTGTTATCCTTCATAATCCCGCTTACTATGAAGTAAATTATCACAATGAGGGCAAGAATTAAGACACCTATAATTATATTTACAGCTAACCTAGAAATTTCACCCTTTTTCTGCATAGGCATATTAAGAATTGGGACTTTTTAAGATTAACCAAAAACAACCAAAACCCTTAAATAATGACACTTAATTAATTTAAATCAAGGATTGTAAGAGGTTTCTATAGAATTAAACATAAAAGATAACTTAAAATGACAACTGTTTCAGAAGCAAAAGAATATTCAAGAGAAGAAATTGAAGAGATACTTCATCCAATTGTAAAAGAATGGTTCTTCTCTAAATTTGAAGATTTTTCAGAATCTCAAAGATTTGGGGTAATGAATATTCACAACAAACAAGATATTCTTATCTCTGCTCCAACAGGAGGAGGCAAAACTTTAACTGCGTTTCTTTCAATACTAAATCAACTAGTAACTTTGGCAGAAAAAAATAAACTTGAAAAAAAAGTTTATTGTGTTTACGTAAGCCCATTAAAAGCTCTTAACAATGATATTCATAAAAATCTTATAGAGCCATTAAACGAAATAAACGAATTAGCAAATTCAAAGGGAATAAAATTACAAAAAATATTAACCGGATTAAGAACAGGGGATACAACTACTTCTGAAAAAGCTAAAATGGCAAAAAATCCCCCTCATATCCTTATAACAACTCCTGAATCTCTTGCAATTGTTTTAACAACAAAAAAATTCGTAGAATCATTTCAAGATGTAGAATATTGCATTATTGATGAAATCCACTCTTTAGGAAACAAAAGAGGTTCTTTTTTAAGTTTAAATGTTGAAAGACTTAACTCTATTGCAAAGACAGTCCCTGTTAAAATAGGTTTAAGTGCAACAATAGAACCATTAGAAGAAGTTGCAAAATACTTAGTAGGAATAGCTGAAGACAGAAAAGTTAAGATTGCAAAAGTAATGTCTCATAAAAAATTAGATTTAGATGTTTTAATTCCTACAACAAATTTAATCTGGGAAAATAAACCTCATATACATATGTATCACTTAATACACGATTTAGTCAAAGAACATAAAACAACTTTAATCTTCACAAATACTCGCTCAGCAACAGAAAGAATTGTTAATTACTTAAAAGACAAATTTCCTGTAGATTACACTGATGAAAATATTGCAGCACATCACTCTTCTTTAAGTAAAGGACATAGATTTGCAATTGAAGAAAATCTCAGACAAGGAAATCTAAAAGTAGTTGTCTGTTCAACTTCTTTGGAATTGGGGATAGATATTGGTTATATTGATTTAGTTATTCTTTTAGGTAGTCCAAAAGCTTCTTCAAGAGCACTCCAAAGAGTAGGAAGAGCAGGACATAAATTACATGAGACAGCAAAAGGGAGATTTATTGTATTAGATAGGGATGATCTAATTGAATGTTCTGTAATTCAAAAAGAAATGTATGAAGCTAGAATTGATAAGATACATTTTCCAAGAAATGCTTTAGATGTTCTTTCTCAAACAATCTTTGGAATGGCCATAAGCAACCCCTGGAAATTAGAAGATATCCTTAACTTAATAAGAAAAAGTTATTGTTATCAAGATTTAACAAAAGAAGATTTTCTCTCTGTAATAAGTTATTTATCTGGAGAATATGATTTAGAAAAAGATAGAGTTTATGCAAAAATTTGGTATGATAAAGACACAAAAGAAATAGGAAAAAGAGGAAAGTTAGCAAGAGTGTTATATTTAACAAATCTGGGGACAATTCCAGAAGAATCTTTTGTTACTGTAAAACTTCAAACAGGAGATAAAATAGGTGTCATTGATGAATCTTTTATGAACAGAATGCATAAAGGAGATGTTTTTGTTTTAGGTGGAAGTAAATACTCATATCTATACACTAAGGGAATGAATTTATATGTCAAACCCTCTCCCGAACGTTCTCCTACAATACCTTCTTGGTTTTCAGAAACTCTTCCATTAAGTTTTGATTCTGCTTTGGAAATATCAAAATTCAGAAAAGAAACAAGAAAAAAATTTGAAAAAAAACTAGACAAAGAAAAAATAAAAGAATTCATAATGAAATATACATATACTTCAACCCAAGTTTCAGAAGAGATTTATGAGTACTTTAATCAACAATTCCATTTTTCTGAAATTCCAGATATAGATACAATAACAATTGAAAAATACACAGACGAAAGAGATGATAAAAAATATATTCTTGTAAACTCAATGTACGGTCGCAGAGTTAATGATGCTCTTTCTCGTGCTTTAGCATATTTAATGGGTACTAAAGGTTCTGCAAAAAGAGATGTTGAAGTTGGAATATCTGACAGAGGATTTTATTTATCTTCTGAAAATACTCACATAGAAAAAGCATTTGAGCAACTTAATTCAGAAAACATAGAAGAGATACTAAAACAAGCAATTGAAAAAACAGATGTTCTCACAAAAAAATTCAGGCATTGTGCAACAAGGGGTTTAATGATTTTAAGAACTTATAAAGGAGCTACCAAGTCCATTAAAAAACAGCAAATGAAATCCCACTTCTTGATAAACTCAGTTAAAAAAATATCCAAAGAATTTCCAATATTAAAGGAAGCAAAAAGAGAAGTTCTAGAAGATTTAATGGACATTGAAAAAGCAAAATTAGTATTAGATTGGATAAGCACAGGTAAAGTAAAATTAAGTTATAATCATGTAAAAATACCTTCCCCATTTTCATTAAACCTAATACTACAAGGACATCTTGATTTAATGAAAATAGAAGATAAACAGGATTTTCTTCAAAGAATGCACAAAGTATACATGCAAGAAATAGAGAAAAAACAAAATCCAGAAGAATTCAGTTATGATGAATTTT
>DAHVOT010000022.1 GCA_027318675.1 archaeon
AGACTTGGGTTTAGAATTTTCTTCATCAATGTAAAAACATTCTTCTTTGCCCACAATCCAATAATCCCATCCAGAGACATCTGAGCTTACATCAACTACAGTGAAATCTGGAAGTTCTTCTTTGATTGATTCCAGGAAGATTGCAACTGTTGTCAATTTATCTGATTGTACTCCTACTTTTCCCGAATAAATTGGCTCCAGTAATTGCAAAACTTCAAATGTATGAACTCCTTCAGGCACTTCTGAAAAATTGAAGTATCCTTCAGAATTGGTAAAAACAGTCATATAGCCTGGCAACCTTATGCCAAATCCCTTAAGAGGATTGGATTCATTTTTGAGGTAAAGATTTCCATCAAGTTTTCCAAAACCGCTTGGGACATACTCTGGTTCACAGGACACTGCAAAAAGTGCCACAAGTGAAAACAAGACTAACTTTTTCATCTCTTTATTCTTTTAATTGTTAAGTTTTTCTTTTGGGAATTTCGCAGGTTTTGAAATTCCTTTTCTTTCCTGTCTGCCAACACGATTAACATGAGCAAGAAAGGATGGAGCAATGAAATCAGATAAGTTCATCTGACCTGCTGCTTTCTCAAAGCGGCAGTAAGGTTTTGATGTCTTCATGACTTTAGTTATTAAATTGTTATTGTTTGTGAATTTGTTTCAAGCATTCTCTTTGTAAAAAGAATAATACAGTTGAGAGATTGCAAATTGTGCCAAAAGAATAATTATTAAAAATGGTAAAAGGAGAAAGAAATTAGGCACATTAGGAAGTAATTCTTTTATGAACTTCAATGAAATAATTATAGACATTCCATATATAATCAGATATGCCCATAATGCTGCTAAAAGACTTATGCAGTAAGAAGGTTCTTTTTTCATAAGTTCCACTCTTACCTTGGAAACAGAATAAGCAAAGATGTGTGCTGCAAAGAAAGGAACGATTGTCCCAAGGATCAATGTAAGAGACTTGTATTTCAGTGTAAAAACATCTGAAATTGTCTGTTTGAAAATTCTTAAAGCTTTCATGACTTTAGTTATTTGGTTAATAATTACTTTGAATATCTTGAATACTCGAGCCTTATTACTATTGCTCTGAAAATAAATCCAAAAATGAGGAAAAAAGAGATAAGAGTAATGAAAATCTGTAATGAAGTTGGCTGAAAATCAATGTTAAGAGAATTAAAGATCTCATTAACAATCATCTCTATGCTCTGATACCACGGGATGCTTCCTGCAGGATCATATTTTGGCTCTGGATTGTAAGTTAAGAAAGGAATCTCCAGAGAAGATAAAAAAATTATCAGGAATATTCCTGCTAATGCAAATGATGAATACATCATTACGTTCCAGAAATTAATGAAAAATGCTTTCATGACTAACTTATTTTTAAATGTGAATATTCTAGATTTAATTCTGCAAAGAACGTTGAAATGATATTTATGTCCAAGCAGCAGATAAAGATCAGCAAGAGGTTTTCTTGTATAAACCCTATCAGAGATATATTTGGAATTAATCCTGGAAATATAATCAGGATATAAAATGTTAAGACAATTAAAAAAGAGGGTAAAAATCCCCAAATGTATTTTGTTTTGTTTCTTTTTGATAATATGCCAAAAATATGGCAAGAGAAGAATGGAATAAATATTCCAAGGAGCAGTGTTAAAGGTTTATTTTTCAGATTAAAAATATCTGAAAAAAGCTGGTTGAAAGGATCTTTTGCTTTCATGACTTTAGTTATTAAATGATTATCAATTTTGATAGATTATTTCTAATTTTTTAGATTGTTTTTTGTTGTTTTTCTAGGTTTTTTATTGAATGAATTATTAAGTGTTTTATCGACGGTATTTTATGGTATTTCAGGGTATTTCATTTGAAATAATGTAAAGGTTATTACTTATATTTAGTAGAAGTTTTTGGTTTTTCTGTGTTTTTTCTATGATTTATGCAATGTCTGATGCGACAGCGCAGGTATTTCACATTGTTTAAATCAACAAAGTGAATTTCAAATCAAATATATACAAAATCTTTTGTTTTTTTAGCAGAGTGATTTCGTTTTATTGAAATTTTATGTGCTGTTTTTATTGTTTTCGATTTTGTGTGTATTTGAAATGGTGTGTGTTTTGTTGTTTGTTTTAATTTGGTGAATATGAACTATTTAGCTATAATTTTGTTTTAATTTCTGTTTAATCTTATTATTTTTCTCCATCCTTTTTCGCTTCTTTCTTCGTATACTTTAATTATTCCCTTAGATAATAGATTGTTCTTGGCTATGTTTCCTTTTCTTGTAGAAAGCCCCATCTTTTGATAAATCTCAACTGTATTTAGAGTGTGATTAGGGTTGCTTCTAAGAAAACTTAAGAAAGTCTGTTCTTCAGAAGATGTTAATGATTGAATTTTATTATCAACAAAAACGCTCTGAGGATTACTTATTGTAGGTTTTACATAACTATTAGCTTCAATTGAGAGATCTGTCTTGATATTAGGTGATTTAACACCTTTTATTGAATTAAGATAATCCTCTTTGGTTATAACTTTTTCAAGAAAATAGTTTGTTGCTAAGAATATGTCTGATTCCTTGTAAAGTCTTTCTGAAAGTCCTTGTTCTAAAATCTTTTCTGCTTCTTTTATTGAAAGTCCTTTTTCTTGAACTTGTTTTTTTATGAAAGTATAAAGAACTTCTTGTACACTTGTTAATTGGGAAAGGTTTTCTGCTTTATTTTCTTGAATATGTGTTTTTGGGGTATTATCTTCGTTATTCTCGGATATTCTGGGTATTTCAGGCATTTCCTGTATTTCAAATTGTAATTCAATCTGAGGATTATCTCTTATTAATGCTTCTCTAAATTCTGGATCGCTTTTTTCAACTTCTATACCTTGTATTTCACAATCCATCTTAGAAGTTATTTTATCGTCTGGGATTGTATAATTTCTTAAATCAGTATAAGGGACTTTAATTAAAAAAGGATTAGTATATCTTTCTGAAAGCTTAACAACAGCATACCCTACTGGAAGCTGTGTGAATATTTCTTTCTTTTCTGGCAATTGCATTATAGAGCTTATATCGTAAACATCTTGAGGCAATTGCTGTTGAAATGCAATATGACAAGCGCTATTTCCCTTAACAGTGTCGCTTAATTTAGAAATGTGCTGATCTAAACAAATTAAACATGTTCCATACTCCCTCATTTCTCTGTAAATCATATCTGTAACAGATTCTGAAACAAAGTAGGTTTTACCTTTAAGAAATATGTTGTGGGCTTCGTCAACTAAAATAGCATGATTAAACCCTTCACATACTTTTTCTGAATTAGCTTTCTTTAATTTAAAGATATAAGTTAAAATGTATTCTGCAAAAAATTTCTTCTCTACATTCCCTAATGAATTTAATTCGAAAATAACTCTCTTATCAAATAATTCTTCAACTGAAAGGCTTTTTTTACCATCGTAATTTATTACTTTTCCAAAATCTCCAAAAGTAAGAACTGTAGCAATTCTAAGAGCACTTTCATACCATGTTGCTTCTCTTCCTCTTGCTTCCTTTGCCTTTATCTCAAGCATTCTCTTAATATGCTGCCAATTTGGATAATGTTGAGAACCCTTGTAAACTCCCCATCCTTCAAACACTTCATCAAGAGTTTCTAAAAGAATTTTATGAACTCCAAAAGAAACACAGAAACTTTCAGTTAGTAAATCACATAAAGTATTTATCCATTCTTTAGGTGAAACTCCTTTTGGAGGAATGTTAATATTTGTTTTAAACAAGTTGCTTATTGAATCATTTCCTACTGTAAAACACATAACTGAGGGATCATAATTAATTAAACTTCTGAAGCTTTTTTTCCAGTCAAAAACCAAAAAAGGCTTGTCTTTATCTATAAACTTTTGAAGAATATTCAAAGCAAGAGTAGTCTTTCCAGAACCGCTCATTCCACTTATACAAACGTGTCTTGGCCAGTCGTGTTCTCTTAATGCAAAAGGAAACAATTCTTTGTTAGCATACACCACTTTTGAAAGCTCATAATCTCCAGAAACTGCAAATTGTTCAGGAGGTTCAAGTAAAACTTTTTTATCTAAAAATTGTCCTAGATATTTCTGATATAGCACACTTAATATCTGAATTATTTGATTTCTTTCTTCTGAAGACTCAGACATAGAATATCTAAAATAAAGTTCATCTATTTTTCTTCCTAGTATTGGTTTAAGCTTAGAACTTATTTCTTCTATTGAAAGCGATTTTTGGTAAGTCATTTTAATTTACTCTCTTAATTTAGATAAATATTTAGGATAATTTGAAACATCACCGCCAATATCTCTTAGAAAATTTAATTCGTTAATGTAATCCTGTTGCATCTTCTGTAATGTTTTTGATTTATTAAACCCAATAGAAAGATGGTTTTCTTTTAATTCCTGTAAATTATCCTCCAAAGAACAAATTTCATTATAAGCTATTTGAACGTCATCTAGAAATTCTTTTATTTTACCTATCATGCCTTTACGAACTTGTCTATCCTGAATTCTGCATCTCTCTTGTGATTCAAGAATTAAAAGATTATATTGTTCTTTTGAACTTAATCTCATTTAATCTTCCTCCATTAAAATGTTGTTTAGCTCTTTGATTCTGCCTTCTTTTTCACTTAATTCTTTCTCATAGATTCTAAGTTCTTTCTTTAATAGAGCAATATCTTTCCAACAGTCTATTTTTTCATTTAATTGTAATTCAGAGATTTCAACTTTCTTGTTTCTTAGTGCGTTTTTCTCTATAAGGGCTTCATTTTGACCAAGGGCTCTTAATGTGCTTTCATTTGTAAGAATTAAGTTGCTTATTTCAGATTTTATTGCTTCCCCTTCTTTTATAAATTCTAAGCTTAATTTCTTTCTCTCTTCAATAAGTTGTTTTATCTCAGATATAGCTTTTTTCAAAGAAACGACTCTTTCTTGTCCAACTACATCTAATGTTCCCTTACCTGAAAAACCAGTTATTTCAGGTCTTTCAAGTTCTTTTAGTGAATTAAGGCTAATCCCTTTTATCTCCATTATTATACAGTAGTTACAAACTTTATAAACCTTTTCATTTTATACCTACTTAGCAGTTACATCAAATTAAAGATAAAGGTTTTTATAGAGATATATTTTGGTAAGGCTATAATGCGGATATGCCGGAGTGGTCAAACGGGGCAGACTCAAAATCTGCTGGCTTATGCCTACAGAGGTTCGAACCCTCTTATCCGCATAGGAGAAATTAGAAATTTCCAAATTCAAGGGTAAGTTTCTTCTTCCCTGCATACAGGTTAACCGAATAATTTATAAAGCCACATTAAGTTAACAAATTTATCTGCGAGCGATAAGGCGCTCACAGGTTCTGCGAGCGCAAGCGATAGTAGAGTTAGATTTTCTACACTCTATAACTTGCTTAATTTATTGCTTGTAAGAAGATTCAAAATGAAGTCGAAAACAAAAATATCAAAACAAACAGAAAAGAAAAGCAATACTGAATTAGTTGAAACAATAATAAATGCAAAAAAACAAGAAGCTTGGCTTGAAGTTGCAAGTATTTTATCTGGACCAAGAAGAGCAAGAATTTGCATGAATTTGGAAGATATAAATAAAAAATCCAAAGAAGGAGAAACTGTTGTGATACCTGGAAAAGTGCTTTCTCAAGGAGAATTAACTAAAAAAATCAAGGTAATTGCATTAAATTTCTCAGATAAAGCAAAAGAAAAATTATTAAGTTCAAAATGCCAAATAGCTTATATTCAAGAAGAAATTAAATCAAATCCAAGCGGAAAAGGGGTTAAAGTATTAAAATGAAAGTAATAAATGGAGAAAATGCAGTTATGGGAAGACTCGCTAGTTTTGCTGCTAAAGAAGCACTTAAAGGAGAAGAAATAAAAATTGTAAATTGTGAAAAAGTAATTATAACAGGTAATAAAGAATTTACAGAAAAGGCATTTTTGCAAAAAAGAAGCAGGGTAGGTACAAGGCAAATAGGCCCAAAAGTTTCAAGATCAAGTGAAAAGATAGTTAAAAGAGCTATAAGAGGTATGTTGCCAGATCATAGGCAAGGAAGAGGAAGAGAAGCTTTCAAAAAAATAATGTGCTATTCTGGAGTACCCCAAGAATTAAAAGACGTGAAAGCTATTTCATTAGGTGAAAAAGAAAAAATAAAATATATTTCAGTTAAGGAGATCTCAAAATGAATAAAATACTCGCCTCTGGTAAAAGAAAAACTGCTGTTGCAAGAGCAGAGATAAAAGAAGGAACAGGAAAAGTTACTTTAAACAAAATAAATTACGAAAATTTACATAAATTCGATGTTTTAAGGATAAAAGAACCTTTATTAATTGCAGAAAAAATATTGGGAAGAATAAATTTTGATGTTAAAATTTCCATTAAGGGCGGTGGAGAAAAAGGACAGATAGATGCTGCAAGACTTGCGTTAGCAAGAGCAATTGTAAAATTTACAGAATCAGAAAAGCTAGAAGAAGCTTTCTTTGATTATGATAGAAATCTTTTAGTTGCAGACGTAAGAAGAAAGGAAGCATATAAACCTGGAGATTCCAAGGCAAGATCTAAGAGACAAACTTCTTACAGATAAAGGGGTATTTCAGATATTTCAAAGCATTTATAAAACTAGGATTCTAAATATTAAAATGAAAGAAGATAAAATAAAACAAGAAAGAGGAGAAGCGTTAATGAGAATTCCAATAGGAATTGTATCTGGAATTATTATTTATGTTTGGGCTTATCTAATTGGAGTCTTTTTTTTGATAAACTTCTTTTACAAGATATTTACAGGTAAGAGAATAGATGATTTAGTAAGAATGTCTGAATGCTGGAATACTCAGCAGTATTATTTCCTTAGATATATGACATTTTCAACAAATGAAAGACCTTTCCCATTTGTAGAGCTTAAAAAAGATATAAATAAAATATAGTTAATTTTTCTTTCTCTTTAATTTCTCTAATTTATCTTGCACATGATTAAATAAAATTGTTGAAACAAGGGGTTTATGCTTACCTTCATGAATTTGTCCATCAAATTTAACCTTTCCTACATAAACAAAATTTCTTAAAATTTTTTTTAATCCATTTACAGAAAGTTTGTGCTTTTGTGCTATAATAGAAAGATTTGAATCCTCTTTTAGAAACTCTTCAAATATCTCTTCAACTTCTCGGAAATTTTTTGCTGGAACTAACATTTTGTCGCGTAAATCCCAGTCATATCCAAAAGGAGCTCTTGACATATGCTTTCCTTCAGAAAATTTCTTTATCATTCCTTTTTTCTGAGATTCTCCTCTGCCTTTAATTTCATTATTATTTTCTTCTATTTCAAATTCATGTCCGCATTTTGGGCATTTCATTTCATTACCTCATCTATTGGAGATTTTATTTTTTTTAATTCTTCTCTTGAAATATGAGTGTATATTTGGGTTGTTGAAAGATCAGAATGCCCAAGTAATTCTTGTATCTTTCTTATGTCTGTACCATTTTCAAGAAGATGAGTTGCAAAACTGTGTCTTAAAGTATGACAATGGACTTCTTTGCTCAATCCTGCACGCTTTGCTGCTTTTGAAATTATCTTTTGTAAGTTTCTTTCAGATAATCTGCCTTTTGGCCCAGTAAAAAGATATTCCTGATTTGCCTTTTTCTGTGTTTCAGATTGAATCTTAAGATCTTCCAACAAAAACTCTGGAATGTTAAAAATCCTGTCTTTTTTTCCTTTACCCTGCCTGACACTTCCTATTTTCTCTTCAAAATTTAAATCTTTAAATTTTAAATTAACTAATTCAGAAACTCTAAATCCACAAGCATACATAAAAGAAACCATTAATCTTGACTTTTTTGTGTCTATAACTTCAATTAATTTCCTTATTTCATCTTTTGTTAAAACTGCGGGTATTTTCTTTTCTTTTTTTGGACGTTTTATATTAAGAGTTATATCTTTATGTAAAATATTGGAAAATGAATATCTGAGTGCAGAAAGAAATACAATTAAAGAGGATGAAGAAGCCTTATCTAATCTTTCAACAACATATTGCTTTACATCATCTGTGGTTACATCCTCTATATCTTTTTTTAGATAATCTAAGAACTTTCTGTTGCAATCAAGATAATTTCTTATTGTATATTCAGAATTTTTGGAAATTTTAAGTTCTATTTCAAGTTTTTTTAAAAAAGCCTCTTTATCCATAAATATCCCTCAATCTTATTATAAAATTGTACGAATCTATTTAAATATATTCAAATTAAAAAATAAATATCATTTTTTCTTGTTTTTTGTGTTAATTAATTCTCTTTGATTAATTAAAACAAGTATAACCGATAATGCCATAAACCATGGACTTACTAAAAAAGCCAGAATTAAACAAACTAAAGCAAGAAGCGAGAGTAAAAGTAATCTTAAGTTCATCATCCTAATTTCTAATTATGTTCCAGGACCAACAGTTGCTCCAAATACAATATTCCCTTGGCAAGTTCCTGCAACACCTAATGGAACATAAATTCTCCAGTAAGTTGCATTTATTGCTTCATTAAATGTATCATTTTGCCTATATTCAAGATTAAATGTCCTTACAACAGGAGAAGAAGTTAAATTAGTATAATTTGCAATAAATTGAGACAAATCTATAACACCGGGGTTACTATTTGTAATATTGTACTTTTCGTGTTGAACAGAAATGTTCTTTATTGCGCCTAATGTACAATTCATGGCATTTCCATCATTTAACCTAAAACCATAGCCACTAAGAGATAAATTTATTTTAACATTCCCATAATTTGTAACATTAGAAATATTCTCTAAAGAAACTTCTGTTGCATTGACTTCCCCATAATCTATAGAATCTGGGAGACCCAATCCAAGTAAACTTGATACAGTAATTGTGTCGCTTCCATATCCTAATTTATTGTAAGAATCATTTACCCTAATTGTACAATTCCATGTTCCAGGATTTGCATAATACCAAACATTAAAAGTACAATTAACCTAATCAGTATATGTTCCTTCCTGAGTTATATTACAAGAGGAATTTATATAATGAAGATTGTTATCGTCTGCTGCTCCGTAAGTTGAATTTGCAGCATCGAAAAATACTCCAACTGCATTATCCACATCGTCCCACCCATTATAATCTGTTACTAAAGCAGAACAAAAGACAAGTTTTGTAGAATTTGGGATAAGAGCTAGAGAAGAATCATTGTTTTGTATTGTTACATTTGATAATTCTGGAAAAACATTTCCCACATCTAAATAGGTAATGACTGTAACATTAGGAGAACCTACGCCTGCAAAAACGCTTTTAGGAAAAAAAGAAAATAGTATTAAGAATAGTAAAAATTCCAGAATAATAAAAAAAATAATTGTTTTATTTTTAATTTCCATTTTAATCTAACTCCACATAGAGGTAATACGGGGTTGCACCTGTGAAACCCTGAGAACCATTCTCTGGAACTAGCATTTGGAAATCATAGGGCTGGCCGTCATAACCTACTAAATTATCTTCTAAAATTGTAGCGTATATTATACTTGTACTATCATATAATGCCATCTCTTCAAAATCATCATCTTGACTAACGTCATTAATATAGGTGTTTAAAGTTGGGCATGCATTAGAATTTATAGGCCTTCCTGCAACCCAAAAAGGATCGTGTGTCCCAGGATAAGTAAAAGTTGCAGTAATATTATCTGCAGTCCTATTATGAAACATTGCAGTGTTTTCTGCAGCAAGATTTGTTGTCCCATTTGCACATTGAATCAAATTCCATTCAATTGTTGAACTATCTCTTGTTGTGTAAACTCTTCCTGTGGTCACACTTAAACTCCAATCATAAATTGTAGAACCAGAAAAATCATCTAATGTAAATGCTCCATTAACCCATCCTACAAATGCTTTCCAGTGAGTATTCTGAACACTTGCGGTGAGATTTAATGCTGCAATATATCCTCCTGATATATTAAACATTGCTGCAGAAGTAGTATTTTTGGTTTCATTCCATACAGAAACAATATCATCTATTCCACTTGGGTCTGCAGATAAAAATATTTTTGAAAAAAGGAGTATAGAAACTAAAAATACTCCAAATATCAAAATTGCAAATAGTATAGTTTTTTTCTCATTTTTGTGCATTGTTTTTTGTTTTTCTTTATCCTCCTCATTCTGTTTTTTCACATTCTTCTAAAAATTATAAAATATAAAATAAAAATTTACTCTAATTCTACCCAGAAGAAATAGGTAGTTGTAGCTATGTCTGTTCCGTGTCCGTTTTCAAGTACAAGCATCTCGAAATCATGTGCTCTTCCGTCGAAACCTAATGGACTTTCTTCATCAAGTATTGAAGCAAAAATAACACTTGCTGTTGAAGTCTCATACATTAAAACTTCTTGGAAAGTGCTGTCTGTAGCATTTTGATTTGCCGCAAAAATATGGGTGCTTGCGCAAGATCCTGCTGCAAATTCTATGTTATTTGTATAGAATAAGTCATGAGCAAGACCAAAACCACTTTCATGACTTCCATCTGTTGAGAATGTTTCATTTACACCATCTACATCGTCATAAGCAATTCCGAATTCTTCTTCTAATCCTTCAAAATAAGTACCTCTTTCAGCTTCAAGGCATTTAACATCTGCCCATAAAATAGACCCGTTTGTAGAAGCATAGATTTCACCCTCTGGAGAAGCAAGAGACCAGTTGTACATTACATTATCTGCATTATCTGCCAACATTATTGTACCAGTAACATTACCGAAGTAACCTTGCCAAGATTGAGTTATAGAATAACCCGAAATTTGGAGTTCAGTTACATTTCCTGCAATTGCAGTAGTGTTTCCTGCAATATCTGGATTTGCTCTTGTAGAACTTAAATTCACTACATTTGCACCAAATGGTTCAACTGCTGAGACAAATGCAAATAAAAAGACACTTAAAACGGTTGTTAATAATAACAATCTATTAAGTTTATTCATCTCTTTTTTTTACCCTCCTTTCAATTTTATAAAACTTTTAAAGTTTATATAAGCAAATATCGTTTTGAATTTATAAATGTTTCCAAATTAGTAACTATTATTAAATTTATATTAATTTAAGTCTAATCTTAATTTAAATTAAATATAAAGAGGGAAAAATTAAAATATTTCAACGTAAAACGCTGCAGTTTTTGTGTCTTCTGAGTTATATTCTCTTAATCTTGCCGGTACTCTCAATTCATAATCATAGTTCCCATATGTTCCCGAGGATTGTTTATTTATTGGAGAAATAAATATTAAATCTTCTTTATCTGCTAAATCAAATTCACCAGAACTTCCGTTTGTATCATCTGAAAAATCCCAAAGTATTCCTGTAACAAAATTAGAATTATTTGTTGAATTTGTTATTGGGACTTGTTGTATTAGGTGCCCAAATGAATAGATGTTATGAACATATTTAGGTGTCCCTGAATTTGTATAAATAGAATAAACTGAATCTTCAAAAGACCCCATATTTAATGCTGAATCTATTTCTGAAAAATCAGAATTGCTGTTTGCATTTAATTTATTTTTTCAGAAATAGATTCAGCATTAAATATGGGGTCTTTAG
>DAHVOT010000023.1 GCA_027318675.1 archaeon
ATTCTTGTGATCCAATCATCTCTGTTGATGTTTCTGTTATTTGTACTTCTTCAACTGTATCTTCACTTTCTGGACTTGTGTTTTCAGTAAGAGACTCCTCTTGGGAAGGACTCGACTCTTCTTGTAAAGGAGTCTCTGTCTCTGAATATGATTCTTGTGATTCTGTTGATTTTTCAGGAGTAGTTGTTGTTTCTATATTTGAGGTTCCATCTATTACTTCTCCTGTTATTTTTGAAACTGAACTTGATTTCTTTTTTATTTTTGAACTATCGAATATTAAAAGTTCATCAAGATATATTTTAACCTCGCTATTATTTTTTAATTCAACTAAGCCGTTTAGTTTTAGTGAATTTAATTTTCCTGGATTTTCTAATTCTAATTCATAAGTTGAAGAGGTATTTGAAATGAAATTAATCTCTTGTGAGAAGGTTTGTATATTTTCTTTAGAATTTCCTGTAAAAAATCCTGTAAGTTTTGTTGGAGAAATTATTGCAAAAATTAAAACAATTAGAAGCAAAAAAACAATTGCTAAAAAGAAGAAGAATTGTAATTTATTTTTTATTATTTTGGGAATTACTTCTTTCTCTTTCAAATTAGATATAGCTGCCTCTGCTTGTCGAGTCCTTCCCATTATCTTACTTATTATATATGTATATTTTATTTATAAATATTACTTATTATATATGTAATATTATTCGAGGGTATTTTTGAATATTTTCTTCTTTTATTTTTATTTTTAGTATCTATACTTATTATATATGTTAATCTATTTATAAATATTACTTATTATATATGTAAAAATCCTTCTGAAAAGTAGTTATTAATAAAATTTATAAAATCATTTGTAGTTGTTAATTAGAAATGGCTTACATTGTTAAACAAAAGATTAATGGTAAAGAATATTTTTATTTGAGAAAGAGTGTGAGGGAAGGGAAAAAAGTTGTGAGTAAACATGTTGCATATTTGGGTTCAAGCCAGGAAGAGGCAGATAAAAAATATGCAGAAATAATTAAAAATCTTGATTTAAATAAAAAAGAAATTGAGATGGAAAACAAAGAAAATAATAAAAAAACGGGTTTTGTTAAAATTGAAAGTAGTCTTGTTCAGAAGAAGATTTCAATTGATGAGCTTGCAAAGTTTTGCAAAGAGAAAGGATTTATTTTTAGATCAAGCGATATTTATGGGGGTTATGCTGGTTTCTGGGATTATGGCCATTTAGGTGTTGAATTATTTAATAATATTAAAAGAGACTGGTGGAATTTTTTTGTAAGTAAAAGAGATAATATGGTTGGTATGGAAGCAAGTATAATTTCGCATCCTAGAACATGGAAAGCTTCAGGGCATATTGCTAATTTCAATGATGTTGCTGTTGTGTGTAAAAAATGTAAAACCGCAACTAAAATAGATAAGAGTGAAGTTGGAAAAGTTCATTGCAAGTGTGGAGGAGAATTTGAGATTAAAGGAGAATTTAGTTTAATGTTTAAAACTAAAGTTGGAGCTTTAGATGCATCTGATGCATATTTGAGGGGTGAGACTGCTCAAGGAATGTTTTTGAATTTTAAATTAATAAGTCAGACTTCAAGAATGCAATTGCCTTTTGGAATTGCCCAGATAGGGAGATGTTTTAGGAATGAAATTGCTCCAAGAGATTTTTTATTTAGAAGTAGAGAATTTAATATTGCTGAATTTGAATTTTTTATTAATCCTGAAGAGAAAACATGCAATGATTTAAATGAGAATCAGTTGGGAGTGCAATTGAAACTTTTAGATGCTGAAACTCAAACTGCTGGTAAAGATGATTTAAAAGAAACAACTATTGGGCAGATGTTAAGTGAAAAGAGAATGGAAGAATGGCATGCTTATTGGTTAGCTGAACAAATTAAATGGTATCATTCTTTGAATTTATTTGAAATAAAAATAAGGGAGCATATGAAAGATGAATTAAGTCATTATTCTTCTGCAACTTTTGATATCGATTATGAATATCCTTTTGGAAGTGTTGAATTAGGAGGAAATGCTAACAGAGGACAGTATGATTTGACTCAGCATTCAAAAGAGAGTGGAGAGAATATGGAAGTTTTTGATGAGAAATATAAAAATAAAGTTGTTCCTAAAGTTATTGAACCCACATTTGGTGTTGAGAGAGTATTTTTAGCTTTATTGACTAAAGCATATTCTGATGATGGAAGGGGAAATATAACTTTAAATTTACCTGTGAGAATTGCACCTATTAAGGCTGCTGTATTCCCTTTAGTTAAAAGAGAGGATTTTGAAAAAATTGCAGATAGTATTGTTAAAGATTTAAGAGAAGAATTTAATGTTGCATATGATAAATCAGGAAGTATTGGAAGAAGATATGCAAGGAATGATGAAATTGGGACACCGTTTTGCATAACTATAGATGATGATTCTTTGAAGAACAAGGATGTAACAATAAGAGATAGGAATTCAAGAGTCCAGAAAAGAGTTAAGATTGAAAAATTAAGAGAAACCTTAAGAAAATTGATAAATGAGAAGATAAGTTTTGAAGTGATTTAATTTAAAGATATAAAGAAAAAGTTTATTAAATCAAATTCTCTGTTTTTTGTATAAAAAAGGAGTGATTATGGTAAAAATAGCAATTAATGGTTTAGGAAGAATTGGAAGAGCTTTTTTGAAAATTGCATTAGATAAAGGAATTAATGTTGTTGCTGTTAATGATTTATCGGGTGTGGATTCTATTGCTTATCTTATGAAATATGATTCTGTTTATGGAAATTATACTGGAAAGATTGAGAAAGGAGCTGATTTCATTAAAATAAATAGAAAGAAAATCATGCTTTTCTCTGAGAAACAACCTGAAAATCTTCCTTGGGCTGAATTAGGAGTTGATATTGTTGTTGAATGTACAGGCGCATTTACAGATAGAGATGGAGCAACTAAACATCTTTGGGCAGGTGCAAAGAAAGTTTTAATTTCTGCTCCAGCTAAAAACCCAGATGTAACAATTGTTTTAGGAGTTAATGAAAAAGATTTGAAAAAAGAACATAAGATAATTTCTATGGCTTCATGTACAACAAATTGTTTAGCTCCAATAGTTAAAGTTCTTAATGATGCTTTTAAAATTCAGTCAGGATATATGACTACAGTTCATGCATATACAAATGATCAGGAAATTTTAGATATTCCACATAAAAAATTTAGGAGAGGAAGAGCAGGAGCAATAAATTTAATTCCTACAAGTTCTGGTGCTTCAAGTTCTGTTGGGGAAGTTATACCTGAATTGAAAGGAAAATTAGATGGATTAGCTATAAGAGCACCTGTTCCATGCGGAAGCATAACTGATTTTGTAGCAGTTGTTGGAAGAGAAGTTACAAAAGAAGAAGTCAATGCAGCATTGAAAAATGCTGCTGAAAAACAAATGAAAGGTATTTTAGAGTATTCAGAAGATGAATTGGTTTCTTCTGATGTAATAAAGAATCCAAATTCTTCTGTAGTTGATTCTATTTTAACTCAAACTAATGGAAATTTGGTGAAAGTACTTTCATGGTATGATAATGAGTATGGATATTCCAATAGATTAGTTGAGATGATTAAGCTTTTGAAATAAGAAATAAATTTTATAAAATAAATAAAAATATGAAGACTTTAAATGATTTTGATTTTAAAGGTAAAGTTGTTTTATTGAGGTCTGATTTGAATTCTGATGTTCAGAATAAAAAATTATTGAAATCTGAGAGAATAAGTGAAGCAGCAATAACAATAAAAGAATTAAAGAAGAAAAAAGCAAGAGTTGTTATATTAGCTCATCAGGGAAGACCTGGAGATGAAGATTTTATTTCTTTGAAACAACATTGTAAACAGTTGAACAAGCATGTGAAAGTTAAATTTGTTGAAGATATTATTGGAGAGAAAGCTGAGAGTGAAATAAAAAGATTGAAAGATGGAGAGGCAATACTTTTAGAGAATGTTAGAAATTTAAAAGAAGAATTTGATTTAAATTCAAATAAATTAACTGATTTTTTTTCAAGGAATTGTGAGATATATGTGAATGATGCATTTTCTGTTTGTCATAGAGCTCAGGCTTCAATACTTCTTCCTAAATATATCCAGAAAAGTTGTGCTGGAAGAATATTGGAAAGAGAAGTCAATGCTCTTAAGAAATTGAAATTAGATGGAACTCTTTATATTCTTGGAGGAGCAAAACCAGAAGATAATATCAAGTTATTAGGGAAAAATAAAGTATTGAGTTGTGGGTTATTTGGACAGGTGTGTTTGATGAATAAAGGTAAAAAATTAGGTGAGCAGGAAAATTATCTTAAGAACAGGAAAATATTTATTGAAATAGATAAGAATAAATTGAAAAATGTTGAGACTCCTTCTGATTTTGCTGTGAATATTAATGGAAAGAGAAAAGAAATCCCTGTTGAAGAATTTCCAAATGAGAATGAAATATTTGATATAGGAGAGGCTACTCAGAAGAAATATATTGCAGAAATAAAAAAAGCTAAGGCAATTTATATGAAAGGACCTGCTGGAGATTGTAGTAAGAAACAATTTTCTAATGGAACTTTTGCAATTTTAAAAGCAGTTGCAGGAAGTAAAGCTTTTTCTGTTATAGGGGGAGGACATTTAAGTGATGCTATTAAAGCTTCCAAAGTAAATATAAAGAAATTTGGGCATATTAGTTTAAGTGGAGGAGCATTGCTTAATTATATTGCAGGTGAAAAATTACCTGGATTAGAAGTTTTAAAGTAAATAGAAATAAATTAATGCAGATTATGGTTAAAATATAATATGAAAATAATTGAAGTTAAGAATTACAAAGAATTATCAAGAATTGCATCTGATATTATTGTTGAAGAGATAAATAAAAAACCTAAAATTGTAATTGGATTTGCAACAGGAAAAACTCCTAAGAAAACTTATAAAAATTTAGTTAAGGCATATAAAAACAAGAAAGTTGATTTTTCCAAAATAACTGCTTTGGATGCTGATGAATTTTATCCGATTAAAAAAGAAAACAAAAAAAGCTATTATCATTATTTGTTTGTAAATTTATTTAATAAAGTAAATGTGAACAAAAAAAATATTTTTCTTTTAAACGGAAATACTAAAGATCCTGAAAAAGAATGTGCAGGATATGAAAAGAGTATAAAAGAAAATCCTGTAGATTTACAGCTATTGGGTATTGGAGAGAATGGACATATTGGTTTTAATGAACCTGGAAGTTCAAGAAATTCCAAAACAAGAGTTGTGGGGTTAACACATATTAAAGGAACAGGGATTACAATGGGGATTAGTACTATAATGAAAGCTAAGAAAGTTATTTTGCTTGCTTCTGGAAAGAAAAAGGCAAAAGCAATTTATGGATTGGTTAAAGGAAAACTAACAGAAGAAGTTCCTGCAAGTTTCTTGAGAGAACATAAAGATTTTATTTTAATTATAGATAAAAAAGCTGGGTCTTTGTTGTAGGATTTTTGTTATTGGATAGGTTTTATTTAATTAATTGATTAAGATTCTGTTTAATAGTTTTGATGATAATTACTGGATAATTAATAATGGCTTAGAGGTTTTACTAATAATTTAATAATAAGCCTTGCAGATAATTTAATGTCAATGGAGCTCTTTTAGATACATGTTCTAAATATTTAAAAACTATCGAGGACATATTATTTTGTAGGTGTAAAAAATGAAAAAAGAGGCAAATTTACTGATAACTCCAGAAATGATTAAACCTTCTTCCAAGTATTTGAAGGTTATAGGAACTATAAATCCTGCTGCAGTGAGATCAAGAGATGGGAAAGTGGTTATGTATATAAGAGTTATAGAGCAACTTAAAAAGTTAGAAGATAAAAGCTATTTTTATTCTCCAAGAATGATTGGAGAAAATAAATATGAAGTTAAAATAGACAGGTTTTCTAAAAAAATTGTTGAAAATGGTTCTGATTTTGATATTATATTTAAGGACGGAACAAAAAGACTTACATTTATTTCTCATTTAAGGAGAGTTGTTTTAGATGAGAGTGGAATGAAGATAATTTCTATTGATAAAAAACCAAGTTTTTATGGAACAGTTCATGATGCAGAATTAGGAGTAGAAGACCCAAGAATAATTGAAGTAGAAGGAAGATATGTTATGACTTATGTGAGTTTATCTAGAAAAGAGAATATCTCAACTTCAATTGCATTTTCAGAGGATTTAATTAATTGGGAGAGAAAAGGAATAATCTTTGGAGAGCAAGATAAAGATGTTGTTATTTTTCCAGAAAAAATAAAAGGGTGGTATATTGCTTTTGATAGACCTGAAGGGAATTTTCAATTTACTCCTCCTCATATTTGGATGGCACAATCAGATGATTTACTTTGTTGGGGAAAATTAAAATCAATCAGTGTTTTTAAGAAAGGAGAGAAAGATTATGGGAGAATTGGTCCAGGATGTCCTCCAATTAAAACAAAAGAGGGATGGTTATTAATATACCATACTGTTCAAGAAGAAAAAGATAAGTCCTATACTTATTCTGCTTCTGCAGCTTTATTTGATTTAAATAATCCAAGAAAACTTGTTTCAAATTCTGAGTCAATTATTAAACCTAATATGGATTATGAATTAAAGTTGTATCAAAGCAAGAGGATAGTTTTTCCAACAGGAATTGTTGTAGATAAAAATGGAAAAGATTTGCTTATTTATTCTGGGGGGGGAGATGTTGTTACCAGCGTTAGAAAAATGTCTATTGACAAAATAATGAAAGCTCTTAAAAAAGTAAAATGAATGAAAAACTGGATTTAGCATATAAAAAAGCAATTGAGACTGTTAACAAATGTTCAACTAAAAATGGCTTGTTTGCTTCTGCTGGAAAAAAAGCTTACAGAGGAGTGTGGTCAAGAGATAGCATGATTACTTTGATAACTGCAAGTTGCACTTCTTTGGACTCTAAGAAAATACAAGAAACTTTCAAGAGAAGTTTGATTACATTAGCAAAACATCAGAGTAAATTGGGACAGATACCTAATGCAGTTTATGGATTTAACACTAAAAAGCTTCATGTTGATTTTCAGTCTATAGATTCTAGTTTATGGTTTGTTTTAGGGGAGTATTATTATAAACAGGCTTATGGAGGAGAATTGTTTGTTAAACATAAAGAAGAAATAAAGAAAGCTTTGACTTGGCTTAGTTATCAGGATATGGAAGAAGATGGTCTTTTAGAACAATTACCTACAACAGATTGGCAAGATGCATTTCCTCATAGATATGGGCATACAATAAATACTCAGGCATTGTATTATCGTGTATTGTCATTTATTGGAGATAAGAAGAAACAGAAACAGATTGAAGTTAATATTGAAAATAAAAAGAAAAGAGGATTGTGGGGTGGAGAATTTTATTATGCATATAGATGGAAGAATCATAATAAATACAAAGAAATTGGAGAGTGGTTTGATAGTTTAGGAAATCTTTTAGCAATTGTTTTTGGTTTAGCTGATGAAGAGAAATCTAAGAGTATATTGAATTATATTTCTGATAAAAAAATAAATGAACCTTATCCTGTTAAAGCAATTTACCCTCCTATTGATAAAGATAGTAAATATTGGCAGGATTATTATTTAGATTGTAAAGCAGGAACACCTAATGAATATCTTAATGGAGGGATTTGGACATTTATTGGAGGATTTTATGTTTTAGCTTTAATTAAAGTCAAGAAGTTTAAGGAAGCTGAAGAAGAATTAATGAAATTAGCAGAAGCAAATATTAAGGGAAATTATCCTGAATGGATTAATCCTTTAACTAAAAGAATGTATGGGAAATATCAAGCGTGGAGTGCAGGAGCATACATTGCAGCTTATGAATCACTTAAAGCCAAGAAGGTTTTGATTTAAGTTTACTCTTTTAATTCAGGTGTTTCTTGTTCATCTGATTCTTCTTCATTTAAATCCAATTCTTCCTTAATTATATCTAGCATTTTCTTTGCTATAACATTGTAATCAAAATTAGCAACAGCATGTTCTCTACCTGCTTTTCCCATTTCTTCTCTTAGATTTTTGTCTTTCAAGAGCATTAAAGTGTATCGTGTTAAATCTTCAACATTGGCTCTGTATCCGAAAGTCTTTGGGACTGTGAATTTCATTTTACTTTGTTCATTGAATCCCATATGAGGATAAACCCATTCTTCTGTGAGTTTTATTTCTTCTGCAACTCCTGCTAATAATCCTGTTTTTCCATGGACTATTGTTTCTGCAGGACCTCCAACATTTATTGAAATAACTGGTTTCCCACAAGCCATTGCTTCAACTTGTATCATTCCAAATCCTTCAATTCTTGAAGGTGCAGCATAAATATCACATGCATTAAGCATGTCTGCACAAAATTCAGGTGAGAAAGTATCATCTAAAAATATTATTTTATCACGTATATCTAATTCTTCTGCTAGTGCTTCTTCAAATTCATGCCATTTTTCTGCACAATCACTTGGCCAGGATTTACAAACATAAACCCAATCTTGAAATTCTTTGTTGATTTCAGCTAATGCTTTCATCATTTCCTGAGCTCCTTTAGATGTAACATCTCCACCCATTGTGAATATCATTGTTTCATGATCTTTTACTCCTAAAAGTCTTCTCAGTTTAAGATTAGCTTCTGGATTGTTATTAGGTTTGAAAAGATTTGTATCAATTCCTATGTGCATAGGAATAATCTTTGATACATCAACTCCATCCCTTTCATAAATACTTCTTACCCAGGCACTTGTTGTGAACATAAGTTTTAGTTTTTCAAATTCTTCTCTGTAATTTGCAACCCAACCATCTGCATTAAACCAAGGTACAACAGTTAAACCATGTCTTTGAGGTTCAAGTAATATTTCTGGTACATTTCCCCAGAAACCTATCCCAATAACAAAATCTGGTTTTGAATATTTTAAATAAAAATCTTTTTGAATACTTTCTTTGTAATGGCATTCTATAACTTCTACTCCCAGATTTCTTAATCCTCTAGCAAGATAATGCCCTTGGAGGCTTACTCCATCAGATTCAACAGGATATGGATAAAGTAATAGGCATCTCATTTTAATTTTTATTTTCTTAAATCAAAGGCTTCAATTTCCTTACAAGATTTTTCTTCAAATCCTCCCTTCTTGTATCCATAGATTTCCTGAATTATTGTTTTCTTCATTTTAAGATAAGGTTTTTTTAATTTTATAAGTTTATCTGCATTGGAATTGTATATAGCATACCCCTGATAATTATTTTTCATTTTCTTGTAAGAGAAGAAATAAATTTCTTCTGCTAGAATTAAACCTCTGCTTAACATTTCAAGAACAGCATAATGCGTTTCAATGTGTCTTGGATGTCCGTATTCTCCGTTTTCATTGTGGGTGTAGAGTGTTGTGTAGAGTTTATTATTGGTTATTGGAGAAATTTTATTAATTATATCTTGTAGTGAGATTTTTTTGTATACTCCAGAATCTTCTCCATCATCTAAATCAAAAATATATCCTTTAACTCCAAGAACTTCACAGGCTTTTTGAAATTTGGGGTATCTGTCTTTGTCATTTTTTCTGCATAAACAGATTAGGGTTACATTGGAGTCTTTTTTGTCTTTTATTTGAAGAAGAGTCCCTCCCATCCAGATTGTTTCATCATCAGGATGAGCCACAATAACTAAAACTTCTTTTTTTTCTTTGTTGCGTTTGTTGAATACTGAGATTTTTTTGGTTTTCTTTTCTTTTTTCTCTGGGTTTTTCTTGATTCTAACCTTGTTTTTAACTTGTTTTGCTTTTTTCTTTTTCATTTTCACCTTCTTTTTTGCTTACTCTAACTCTTAACACAAAGTTTTTAATTAAATAAATCTTTCTACAGGGATAAAAAGGGGATGAATGAATATGAATTTTAAACCAACTGCATTGAAGATTGTATCAAGTGTAATTATTGCAATAATTGTTTTTATCTTGATGCCCAGACCTTTATGTAAATTAGGGGGAGAGTGTAATTTAACATTCTGGCCTGTATTAATTTCATTGGTATTAACTTACATAATCTGGAGTTTGTTTGAGAAGAAAAAAGAAGTAAGAGGTAAAAAGAAATGAAATTTGATGTTGTGAGTTTTGGTTCTGCTGTTGTAGATGTGTTTGTTCATACAGATATAGCTGAGAAAAAAGGATTTATGAATTATCCAATAGGTGAGAAGATTTTAATTGAAGATTTGAAATTTGATGTTGGAGGTGCTGGAACAAACACTGCTGTTGCTTTTTCAAGATTAGGATTAAAGACAGGTTGTATATGTGAATTTGGAGATGATGAGAATGGAAGAAGAATAAAAGATTTGTTGAAAAAAGAGAAAGTTAAGTTTTTAGGAAAGACAGTGAAAGGAGAATTAACAGGATATTCAGTTGTTTTAGATAGTAAAGGAGGAGATAGAACAATTCTTA
>DAHVOT010000024.1 GCA_027318675.1 archaeon
CTCTAGTAAAATTCTTTCTATGCTTAATTGCTAACGCTCCCCCAAAAACAACCCCATAAATTGCACCTGAAATCATAAAAAACAAAATAAATTCCAAGAAAAGATAAAGATTAGAAGGAAAATCATTAAACAAAGGAAGCACAGCTCCTAAAGCAATCATTAACTTCGCATCCCCTCCTGCGAAAACTCTGCCATAATAAAGAAGATTACCAACAATAAAAAAGATTGCAAATCCAATAAGTCCCTGATAAAAAAAATTAAATCCATTCTCTCCAAACAATGAAAAGAAGAATCTAAATGCAAGAGCAAAAACAACAAGTGAAAAATTAAGCCAATTAGCTATCTCCCTCTTTCTTAAATCTTGTACGACTGCAAAAATAATCCAAGCCAATCCTAAAACTATTAAAAACACCTCTTCTATTGTCATTAACAAAATTAGTAAATTTAATTTATAAATTTACTTAAGTTCAACAACTCTATATTTTCCACCTTTTCTATAGGGATGTTTTTTCTTTTCTTTACGTTTATCTTTACTTTTATTTCTTCTTTCAGAAGCAGCAGAGTTAGACATTTTTAAATATTAAATAAATTTAATTCAATTTAATTAAGGGCAAGTTATTGCAGGACACGGAGAAATTCCATATCCTCTTGATACATATTGTGGCTTAGTAGCTAAATCATTACAATTAGCTTCAAATTTATCATTTTCACCATCTTTAACTTCTCTCATTACAGAACAATAGTCGTAAACAGAATTTGTAGAGCATGCAGTAGTACACGCAGTAGCAATATTATTCAAATTAGTTCCTCCTCCTATCCAAGGAACAATTTTATCCCATCCAAGAATAAAACCCAAAACTAATACAACTAGTATAATAAGCCCCAAAACAAGAAGCACTATTGTGCTTATACTCATCCCCTGACCTTTTTTGTTTATCATCTTCTTTTTATTATTTAATAATTTAATTAATTAATGCCTCTTTAAAAATCTTTCTTTCAAGATTTTTAATCTCAGATTTATTAAGGATTATACTCCACAGAAAAAACTATTCTCTCTTTAAACCAGTCAAAACCCCATTCCGGAGATAGTTTTGTAACTTTTTTATAAAGATAAAGGTGATCTGCTTGATTCTCTTCTATCTGCGCATTTGCTTTTTCCATAATTTCTATTCCCACAAAAGATTTATTCATTTGATAAGAAATATAAATAAAACTAAGTATAGCTAAAGTACAAACTGCAAAAACCCCAATAATTAAAACAGTTAATGGGATATCCCCTCTTTTATTCTTCATTATATACTCCTTCTTTTGAAATCCAAAGATCAATTCTATTTTTATTCTCTGAATTAATTGAATAAGCAATATCCGTCTTGACATTTACCCAATCAGTGGATTCTTCTGAATTTGCTTTTATATTCGTATTAAACAATTTTATTTTAGATAAAGAAACAGAAATAAAAAGAAATATTATTAAAATCGCAATTAAGATTATTGTTGCTATTATCCACGTAACAGTTTCTCCTACTTGGGCTTTTTTATTGTTTAACATTTTTTTCTGATTTTCCCACTCCAGATAAAATTTTAATTAAATATTGTTTCTGTCCTTTATCAACAGCATAAAATCTCCTTTCTTTACACTTAACCAACCTTAAATAATCTTTAGAATTGCTCTTTTCAATAAAACACTCGCTTTCCCAGTTAAGATTACCATCTGAAATTACAAACAATGGATTAACTACATCCTTGATTTCATAAAACTCAATTTTGTAAAAGTATTGTATTTTCTCTTCATCTCCATAACCTTCTTCAACATCAAAAGTAATATCACATCTATCTGTAAAATAGGAATTTATTGCAGGATTAAAATCCCCATTTAAAAAAAGATTTTCCTCAATTAAACCATTTTTAGATACGCAATCTGCAAGCTTTTGAGCAAGTAAATTTGCCTCTATTTCTCTCACATCTGAAGGAGCTCCATAAAAAACATAAACCATTGCAAAAATTCCTCCAGCTACAAGAGTCAAAATAACAAACCAATAAATTGACAGTATTTTATCTGAACCTTTTTTATCCATTTGAATTTCCTCTTTCATTTACAACAAATAAATACATTCCAGTATAATCTCCCTTACTATCTTTAATTGCTCTTGCAGAAACATCAACATTATTAAAAAAAGAATAGGAATACCCGCTATTCTGAGTTAATTTAACTTTAACTACATTCCCGCTTATCTGAACAGCGTTTGCAAAATCAATCCCTCTTCTTTCTGCAAGTTTCCTTGCTTTTTCCATATCCATTTGTATGATCATTACAGGTTTTGCAGAATCTAAAACCATGGCTATCTGTTTGGAATAAGATTCCTCTAAAACAATTGCCCCATTTCCCTGCCTCAAAAGAAACAGCACAAGAAGTGAAAGAAAAAGTAGGTTTAAAATTAAAAAGACTATATTCTCAACTAAAATTGTCCCTCTTTTATTCATAATAAAAACATGAAAATCCCATTAATAAAATTATCTAAGCACTCGTTAAAATATCATAACAATCGAGTTTCTTAAGAGTATTAGAATTAGCTTCTTGAATTGTAGGAGCCATGAAATTATTCTTAATCCCATCTCCTTCAACAGTTATTGCAGTAATTTCTGGGCTAACTCCTTCTCCAACCATACCTGCACCAACCACTAATGCTCCAGATATTAATCCTGCCCATGTTGCCCAAACTGGGGGAGCCCACCATCCAATAACAGTAAGTCCCACACCTGCAGCAATCTTCCATCCTAATCCAGAAACCTCACTAGTTATCCCCATCATAACAAAATGCTGTTTATCTAAATCAATAGTGCCGAAAGTTCCTGCAACTATTTCTGTTCCATCTTCTCCTTTTAATTTAACTCTCTTCAACATCTCAACATCATTAGTCCCAAAAAAATATTCTGCATAATTAATTTCCTCATCAGGCATTTTGGTTTTAGCTAAATAAGCGTGTAATTTATCCTTGCTTAATTCATCCCCCACTCCTTCAATTTCTTTAACACTGTTATCAAATCCAACTTGTGAACATATTGAACAATAATTATCTTTAGTAAAAAAATCTTTTCCAACATAATCTATTTTACCTTCTCCGAACATCCACCAACAATCAGCCATCTCTTCTGCAAGAACAGAATAAATATCTTCTTCTGTTTCAACTTTAACGATTTTAGGCTTAGTCATACCCTCACAGCTACCATCTTCACTAATACAAATATAAGTCCTAGAACAATCTAAGGGAATCGCTTTCTCAGAAATAGTAGTTGATTTCATAACAACAGAGTTGTGGCAAATTTCTTTATCCGATTGAGCAAAAAAGTCAAACCCAACAATCAAAAGCAAAATAATAATAAAACTAACGATTAATATTATCAATAAAACTATCTGCTGCGTAGTTATTTCTCCTTTTTTATTAAACATTTTATGCAACACCCATTTTTTTAAGTAAAGCTATAACTCCAACAATAGCAATTCCAAAAAAGATTATCCATATTAAATACTTTATTACTTCATCAAAACTCATATCTTCTCCTCAATGAATACTTTTCCATTTTGTTTTTTAATTTCTAAAAATAATGCCTTTTTACCCTGACCTATTTTTAAGTCAATCTCCGATGCTGCAAGATTAGGTACAACAAGGCAAACCCCATCATCATCGCACTTTTCAGCCTGAGAATTTATTCTTTCTATAAAAGATTTTTGACAAATACATAAACATCTCTGATTCAAACAGGAATTGGGTTTTTCTTGTCCGACAAAACTATAAAGATGCCATCCAGAAGGATCAGAAATATCTTTTATCTCATTCCCTCCTTCCTTTAAAGACAAAATAATGCTCTCAATACTTCTCGAATCTTCATCTGTTCCAGTAAGAATATCTTTAGCTTGATTCAATTTTTTATCAGAAGAATGAGAATTATACAATGCCGCTAAAAGATAAACCAAAAAGATTACACATATAACTGCTATGATTATCTTTAATGTTTCTTCTGCTAGCAAAAAACCTTTTTTATCCTTTTTCTTAATTGATATCATTTCACAAAAATAAACTCATAAATAATTTACCTGTAGAATCTACTCCAACATTCTTAAATAAATCTATAACATTATTACTAAAAAAATAATAAATTCCATAAGAAACAGCAGCCACAACCACAACCCCGATGATTATTTTTATCAAATTCTCAAGTGTAAGTTCCATTATCCTCTCCTAAAAAGGTTTTTAATTTGATCTATTAAAGAAAATCCTTTTTCTCTAAGAAAAAATATGGAAATCATGACAATTACTAAAAGAACTAATGCAATCAATAACCAAGGTAAATATTCTGAAACAACACCTTTTTTATTTTCTTTTTTCATAAATAATACAAAAAAACATAGTTAATAAAATTTACTTAAATAAAAATATTTTTAACCACCCATTCCACCTATAACAATAATTGAAAGAGCGAAAAGAGCTAAAGAAGAAAAAAAGGCAGTCAAGAAATAAAATACAATCCCCTTTTTAAGATTCTGGCCTATTTTGCTTGTTTTTTCAAGTTCATCTTCACCAGAATCTATTGTTACTAATGTTCCAGTCAAGATAAAGATTACTTCTATTAAATAAACTCCTATTGCTATCTGTAAATAATATGGGGGAATCATATCTACAACATTAAACATGCTCAAAATATTCGTAATTTGAGAAGACAAGGAAACATCCACCCCAGCAGAATCCATAAAGGTTTGTAAAACATTAAGGATAGAAGTAATCATCAAAGCCAAACCAATTACTATTCCTGAAAGCAATGGTGCAAGGAAAGTCATATTGCTTTTCATTTCAGAAACTATTTCAGCTAAAATATCTTTAAGCCTTTCAGTTATTTTCTGAATATTTTTAACATACTCTGAAATACTCATTAAGCTCACTGCAGCAATTTTAAGCCCTTTCTTCGAAGATTCCACTAAGACCCTCATACTTGTTGCAATTAAATCTGATGGATAAAATAAAATCACTCCTCTTCTAGAATCAAAGATTGCCTTCTCAACACTCATTCCCATTTGCTGAATATTGTAATTAACTCTCTTAAAAAATTCCCCTGTAACAAGGCCCTTTGAAGAATCGGCAACTTTTCCAAAAACAAGTTCTGGAGGAGTTCCATCCCCTAATCTATTTCCTAGCTGAAATAAAGAATTATTAAATTCTCTTTCTAATTGGTTTGTCTTCCCCCTTTCAACAATTATATTTTCGGTCTTATCTTTATATGCAATAGAGAAAAATAAAGCTACTCCCAAAGGAAAAAATAAACTTAAAAAAAGGGCAACAGCACCAAAAGGACCTGCAAATCCATCTCCTACTTCTTTAAAATCAAAAAGCATTATCTGAGATGCTCCCTCAAACTCTAGACCTAAATCTGCAAAAGAATAATCTTTTTGTAATCCCAAAATATCAGGTATTGGAGTATATTGAAAAATTAAAGGGAGCAAACTTAAAAGAATAAATGGTAGACAAATCAAAAATGCATACATATATGGGCCATTTGATTTGTATTGGGGATATAAAGGATTTTTTTCAAGATAAGAAGTTTCACCATGTCCTCCTGGCCTTAAGGCAAGTATCTTATCAAGCATAAAAAATGCCAAAAAAGGGATAATCATAGTATATAAAATAAAAACATGAGACCATTTTATCATTCCTTGCACCATTGCAGAGGCTAAGGGAATTAAAGCAATACCTAAAATAGGCAACATTATTGCAAGCATGTATACATTTGTTAATGGAGCCTTTACATCATGGGTAAATTTAAGCATCTTATCATACACTCCATCTAAAACAACCTGTATTGCTTTTTCAAGAGTAGATATCCTTCTAACATTATCTGGCTCATATAAACTACTCTCGATTAAATGAAATGATTCTATAAATTCTGTAGAATAATCTCTCCAACCCTCCAGATAATTATCCAAACTTTCTTTTATTGTGGGGAATTTTCCAATTTCAACATTATAAAAGACTTTTTTAAAATCTAATGCAAGAGGATATTGTAAATGTTCAGATGCAAATGCTATTGCTTTTTCTAAATTAGCTGTATGTCTCATATAAACCACAACATAGAGTATTGCTGGGACCATCTGAGAAGATGCTTTTAATCTCCATTTATTTGCAAATCTTGCTGGATAGCTACTAAAATAATAAAATAAAAACATAGAAAAAGAAGTTATAAGAAAGAAAAACAAAACAGGAAAAGCTCCTTCTTCAGTCATAAACATATAAGCTAAAGAAGAAAGCAATCCAATGAAAAAAACAACAACAAAAACCATTACACTCAATGTTATTGCTTGCCAAGGTTCAATATTCATATGAGCTATTTCAATATCTCTTTTTATTTTCTCTTCATCTTTTTTAGAAGGATTCATCTTAACAACACTTCCAAGAGTGTTACACCATCTTTCATAATTAGTAAACTCTCTTTGAGTTTCTTCTTTAAATTTTAAATATGCCCTACTATCTTTTGTTGTAACAATATCTGTTGTACTTATCTCTCCTTCAATTTTCTTCCCATACTTTGCAAGAATTTCATCAACACTTGGTTTTTTATAAGGCGGCATAATTCCCTCTTTATTTTATTTTCATTAACCAAAAAGAATTAATAAATCTTTGGCAAACCTAGCAAAATTAGATAATATTTTTTTTAATTTCCTTGTTTAACCATTCTTGCCATACAGGGAAAACTCTTTCACTCACAGGCAATCCCACTTCTTGTATAATTTCATCTGAAATTCTATGGAATGCATGATTAGACAAAGTATTGAATTTAGATTCGAGCAAATCCATATTTCCAACTTTTTTAGCAATATCTATCAATTCTTTTTTCATCTTAGCCCTTAAAAGGATGTTATCATAAACAGCATCCCAATTTCCAGCCCATCCTTTTACATTAGAAGCAACATTTTTTATTATTTCACTATCTCCATTTATTAAATCTTCAGTAGGTTCTACTTCATCTTTTTCAATATTATATTTCATCAAGTCAACAAAACCTTTTTCTGCAAGAGGATCTTTAGTCCAATGCTTCCTTACTTCAGAAAGTTGAATTAACCTTTTCCAAGCATGCAATCCGTCTGGAGATTTAATTGGATTACACACGACTATTGAATCTGTAGCTTTAAAACTAGTAATAGGAACTCCTAAATCATTAACTACTCTATCAAACACTCCATAAGGAGATGCTCCATGAATTGTCCCTGCAACAACATTTGCAAGAGCTCCAACTCTCATGGCTTCATAAAGTGCTTTTGCTTCAACACTTCTTACTTCTCCAATAATTAAACAACTGTCCCCTAATCTTAAACTTGTTCTTATTCCATCATCAGCAGAAACTTCTGTAGTAGTTTTCAAAAGAGCTGAACGAACTTTCATTCTTAAAATATCATAGCCCAATCTTCTCAAGGACTCAACAGGCAATTCCAAAGAATCCTCAATAACAATTATTCTGTGTTTAGGCACAATTTCTAACATCAAACTCCCAAGCAAAGAAGTTTTACCTGAACTTCTTGTTCCAGCAACAAGCAAAGTTCTTGCCCCATCAATTAAAAAACTTAAAAGACCTGCTGCAAAAGGATTAAGCATTTTATTGTTCACAAAAAGCGGAAGAGTCCATGGGCTCTCTCTGTGTCTTCTTATTGAATAAGCTAAACCATCGCAGGATAATGGTTGCTGAACTATTGAGATTCTTGCTCTTAAATTTCCTATCTCTAACTGAGTATCTAAAATTGGATTTGCTTCATCAAGGGGTCTTCCAGAAATCATCCTGAATTTTGCAGCCCAAGAATCTGCATCTTCCTGGCTGGGGAGTATATTTGTAACACATTCATCATAATCTTGATGTCTCACAAAAACAGGAGTTTGAGGTATAGGAGCATTCAAAGAAATATCTTGAAGATTTTTATCCTGAAGCAATACTTCTACAATACCAAAACCAATTGTATGCCTAACCAAAATAGACGCGAGTTTATTAAGTGAAGAATAATCCAATTTAACTCCTTTTGTCTGAGACAAATCTCTTATTAAATCTTTAGAAATATTCATAAAGACCTGCCTTATTCTTTCAGTATCTGTAAACTCTTCTGCTTTTGGTTGGTGTTCAAGTAAAACGCTTCTTGCTAAATTTAAAATTGAACTTTGGTCTTCAGTTAATGTGTTCTCAGGAGGAACAATATGATAAATTAATTTAGATTCATCTTTCCTTCTTAAAATAGTTACAAAAGACTCATCATGTTCTCCATTAGAAATTTTATATTGGGAGATTATTTCTGCATCAGAAGGCAAATCCGATACAAGCCTGGTAAAAGTAAAATTAGCAATAACATCTGGGCTGAAAAATCTGTGATAAATTTCTCTCTCTCCTCTACGATATTCATTTGAAAATTGTTGAAAGGATTGAATAAGGTTTGTTTTAGAAAAAATATCCAAGATTTTTTCTATTACAGAAATGTAATTTTTTTGATCAAGTCTTAAAAGGCCAGTAAATTTATCTGCAAGTATTTTAGCCTCAAGTAAAATTTTTCTAATATGAAAATATGCTGCAAAAGGATCTTTCTTAAGAAGATACAAAAAAGAAAAAATTTCATTATATCGTTTAGGGAAAAATTCTGAATTAGAGGTTACCAATTTTTCTTGACTTAAAACTCTCTCCTGTTTAATAAGAAAAACATATAACTGAGCTACCTCAAGAAGATAACCTGTTTCTCTAAAATCATAATTATAATTTTTCTGTTGGACAAAAACTATCCTAGAAGCATTTGGATTTTCAATTAAAGAATCAATTGTTCTCTCCATTACTTCAGGATGATCTGCCAAACTAGGAACATAAGGAGCACCCATATAGTTAATATACAATACATCTTCTCCTCCTTCTCTCTTCACTTCATAAGAATAAAGTGCTTCACCTTTTTCAAATTGCATACTCCAAAAAATAGTTTGTAGTTTAAAATATTTTGTATAATCCAAACAAATTTAAACTCGCTTTACATTTATGAAATATGGTTGAAGAGGAGTATGAAAACCAATATTTTACAGAGATAAGTACAAAAATAAGAGACTTGGAAGATAAACAAAGAATAATAAAAGATAGAGTTCTATTAATCGGACAAAATCTTATAGAAATGAAAGAAGAAATACATTCTGCTTTCTTGGGAATTAAAAAAGAAATAGAAATTTTGAAAAGAGATACAGAAAGATTAAAATCCTTTTTCGAAAGCGCTTCATCAGAATTTTCAAAATTTGCAAAAAAAGAAGAATTAGAAATTCTTTCAAAGCAAGCAAAAATGTTCCAACCACTGGAATTTGCAACAAAAGCAGATTTAGAAAAATTAAAAAACAACTAAACACTTGAATAAAAAATGGGAATATTAGAAGATATAAATACAATGAAAGCACAGGGGATGCAAGATAGTGAAATAACTAAAAACCTAAAAGAAAAAGGTGCCTCTCCCAAGGCAATTGAAGACGCATTTAATCAATTCAGAATAAAAAACGCTATTTCTGCTGAATATACTGGAGAAGAAAATATGGAACCTTCAATAATGAAAAATCAACCTGCTCCTCCTGCTCCTCAATCCTCTCCATTATATACTCCCAAAACACAAGAAATAGAACATGATTCTAGAGAATTTTACTCTCCACAACCAATGACTCCTCAGATGCAACAATTTGATGAAAACATGCAAAATCAAATGTATGGTATGGAATATGGGCAGGAACAATACATGCCACAAGAAGTATACTCTGAGGCGCAAATGCAAGGAGGAGGATATGATACAGATACTATAATTGAGATAGCAGAACAAGTTTTTTCTGAGAAGATAAAGAGAGAACAAAAACAAATAAATTCTCTTAATGAATTTGCAACTCTTGTTGAAACAAGAATAACAAATGATCATGAAAGAATAAAACGCATAGAATCTATAATTGATAAATTGCAAATAGCCATACTTGAAAAAATAGGTTCTTATGGAAAAGATTTAGATTCAATAAAAAATGAGATGGGGATGATGCAAGAATCTTTTGAAAAGATGGTACCTGTTCTTCATGAAAGAGATGAAGAAAGAAAAACAACAAAAGGAAGAAAATAAAATTTCTTAAATAAATTAATCTAAATTATTAAATAATAAAAGTAAGATTATCTTGTAGGATTTCTAACAGGAGCATCACCTATCTTCACTTTTCCGCTTCCCTGAAAAATTATCCATAAAACAAATATTAATCCTAAAATTATCACCCCTAATCCTAAAAGGTCTGTAA
>DAHVOT010000025.1 GCA_027318675.1 archaeon
ACTGTCCTTTAAAAGCTTTGTGTATCTTTAGTACATAATTCGCTTGTTTTTTTGAGGTTTTTTTATATTTTTAAGATTTAAAATTAGTTTTATAAACCTGTGTTTCTTGAAGGAAATATGAAGACTTTAAATTTACATGTTGATTATATAAAATTCAAGCCACTCAAGAAGGCACTTAAAAGTATTGGAGAACTTTCAGAGAAGGAAAAGAAAGAGAAAGAAGTCAAGGAAGCTTTGGTTGTTTTAACTGCTGTTGAAAAGTGCGATTTAGATGTTTCTGCTGTTGTAAAAGAACTTGTTGAAAATGTTAAAGATATTGCATCTCAAGTTAAAACTAAGAATATTGTAATTTATCCCTATGCACATTTGTCTAGAGATTTAGGAAATCCAGAGATAGCACAGGAAGTTCTTGAAAAGGCTGAAAAGGTTTTAGATAAAGAAGGATTCAAGGTTGTTAGAGCTCCTTTTGGCTATTACAAAGAATTTGAATTGAAGGTTAAAGGGCATCCTTTAAGTGAATTATCTAGAGAAATAAGAATAGATGGAGGAAAAGAAAAAGATTATGAAAATGGAAATAAAGAAAGTAAAAAAGCTAAGGAAGAGATTTATGATTATAAACAATTATTAAGAGAGATTTCAAAATCCAAATTAGACAGTTCTAAGCTCAAAGAGAATGATCATAGAATTTTGGGAAAACAGATGGATTTGTTTAGTTTTTCAGAAGTTGCACCTGGCATGGTATTTTGGCATAATAATGGTTTGATTATAAGAAATGAATTGATTAATTTTTGGAGAGAAGAACACAGGAAAGCAGGTTATAAGGAAATTCAAACTCCTCAGATTTTAGATAAAAAGCTTTGGCAAATTTCAGGACACTGGGAGAAATATAAAGAGAATATTTTCTTAACTGAGTATGAAAAAAGAATTTTTGCAGTTAAACCTATGAATTGTCCAGGAGGTATTTTGGTTTTCAAAAATTCTCCTAAATCTTACAAAGATTTACCTTTAAGAGTTGGAGAATTAGGTATTGTTCATAGACAAGAATTATCAGGAGTTTTGGGGGGATTATTTAGAGTTATTCAGTTTACTCAAGATGATGCACACATTTATTGTACTGAAAAGCAGATTGAAAACGAACTTTCAAAAGTTATGGATTTAGTTGATTTGTTTTATAAAAAATTTGAATTTGAATATGCAATTGAACTTTCAACAAGACCTGAAAAAAGAATAGGAGATGATAAAATGTGGGATTTAGCTGAAAATACCTTAAAGAAAGTTCTTGAAAAAAGAAAAGTTAAATTTAAACTTAATGAAGGAGACGGAGCTTTTTATGGTCCTAAAATTGATTTCCATTTGAAAGATTCTTTAGGAAGAACGTGGCAGTGTGGTACAATTCAATTAGATTTTGCATTGCCTGAAAGATTTGATTTAGAATATATCGATAGTGATAATAAAAAGAAAAGACCTATTATGATACATAGAACGCTTTATGGAAGTTTAGAAAGATTTATTGGGATGCTTTTGGAGAATACAAATGGAAGACTCCCAACTTGGCTTGCTCCAATTCAAGTTAGAGTTTTAAGTTTTACAGATAGGAATGTAGATTATTCTGAGAAATTAATTGAGAAAATGAAAAAGAATATTTTTGGATTAAGGATTGATTCGGATTTTGATCAAAAAACAGTTCAGGCTAAAGTTAAGGAAGCTGAAGAAATGAAAATTCCTTATATAATTGTAATTGGAGACAAAGAAGAAAAAGAAAAGGTTGTTGCAGTAAGAAAAGGTGGAAGTAATCTTGTTGAAAAATTAGATGAAGATGAATTTATATTTGATTTAAAGATGAAGATTGAGAAAAGAGTTTGATTCTTTATTTTCTTAATCCTTCTTCAACTGCTAGCTTTTCTAATCTGTTGAAAATATCTTCTTTTCTTTCAACAATGCTTTGTCTGTATAGTAGTGTGTCTCCTATGCTTCTTATTTCATAAGGTAAATTGTTTTCTGGATCTTTATATAATCCGTACGCAGATTCTTTATTTAAATAGATTATTCTTATTGCAAGTTGTTTGAATTTAGGGCTTTGAAAATAGTTGTATTCATCTTTTGTGACTTTTTGAGTTCTTTTGACTATCTTTCCTGATTTTTTCCGAGGGTCTCTTTCATTGGGTATAATTTCAAAAGTAAACCATTCCCCTTTTTTGTAATCTTTTATCTCTCCTCTTATTGAAGGTTCTTCTTTTTTGGGTTTATATGGCTTTAAAGGCATATTTTAACTTATTTTCTTTTGTTTATATTCATTTATATTCTAAAACCTTATAAATTCAAATATATTGAAAATTTTATGAATTTCCAGTTTTATTTTGAAAAGCTAGTAAGCTCTAAGAATTTCAAGGAATTTATTAGTGAGCATAAAGATGCTTTTTTGTGTTCAGCCTTTATAGCCATTGATAAAAAGGGAAATGACAACAAGCAAAATATAGATTATTATGTTCCTTCTTTAGATAAAATGTTTAGTTTTAAGATTAATGATGGTATTGAGCTTGTTCCAGTGGAAGATTATGGTAAAGGGTTTAATCCTGAAAAAATACAAGATAATTTGGATTTTGATTTTAATTATATAGAGACTTTAATTGAAGGGGAGATGTTTGAGAAAAAAATAAAAAATAAGATAGAGAAACTTCTTCTTAGTGTTCAGGCTAAAGAAAAAAAAGTTTATGTTTTAGGAACAATCTTCATTTCTGGTCTTGGGCTTCTTAAGGTTAAAATAGACTTGAATGAGAAAAGAATTATTAATTTTGAAAAGATGAGTTTCTTTGATATGGTTAAGATTGTTAAAAAGTGATTAGCTGTAAAAAATATCTTTAAACTTATAATTGAAATTCATTAATTTTATTTTTGATTTGTTCATTTCTTCTCTTGAATGTTTTATTTCCTTGTAATGATGATAAACCAACATTTCAAGTTTAATATCTTCTTTTTTTAATCTTGCAATTATATTATAATGATAAGTTATTATCTCTTTTATTGCTTTTTTATCTATTCCTATGTATTCTAATTTTCTTGTAATATCTTTTTTTCTTTCATTTAAGTTCATTTTTTATTGATTTTTTTGGATTTATAATCATTTTTACTTTTGATTATTTTTCAACAATAAAATTAATCATCATTTCGCTATTGTGTGTTGAAAGTATTTTGAAACCTGCGTATTTGAAAAGTTTATGTATTTCTTCTTCATCAAAAAGATAGTAATATCTTTCTCCTTTGTCTGTCCATTTTATCATTTTTTCTTTTCCTTTTTTTTGGTTGAATCTTTTAGATTTGAAATTCCAAACTCCTATTAATGATTGTGAATTTGGTTTCATAACTCTATACAATTCAGATATTGTTTTTTTATGGTCTTTTGGTTGAAGGCAGTGAATTGCTGAGATCGAGATTGAATAATCAAAAAAATTATCTTGAAAAGGGAGTTTTTTAGAAATATCTGAAACAAAAAATTCTGCTTCAATTCTTTGTTTTTTTGCCTTACTTTTTGCTAAATTTATCATTTCTTCTGAGAAGTCTACTAGGTACATTTTTCCATTTTTTATTTTTGAAAGATGTCTTCCACTTCCACTTCCCAAGTCAAGAACATTTCCAGAGCATTTATTTAGAAACTCTTTACTGAATTCTGAAGGTATCTCTTTGAAATCATGCCATTCTTTAGCAATATTATTCCAGACTTTTTGTTGATTTTCCATTTCCATTAATTAATATAGACATAATGAGTTAAAAAGATAATCTATTTAAGTTCAAGAGAATCTTCTTTTAATTTCTTTTCGTTCCGTTCTGTATTTTTAACCTGAATTAATTGAAATTCTTATAGCTACTACAAGAACAATAATTTTTATATAATCCCCCTTGATTCTTTTTATTATGCCTCTGATAATTAGTCCTAAAACAACAGCGGAAGTCCTGAAAACGTTCACTAAAAAGCTAGATTTACAAAAAGTTCCAGACTCAAATAATCTATTTTGGCATGACAATTTTAGGAATGCATTTTATGAGGGTCTTAATGGAAGAACAAAAGTTATTTTTACAGGTTATTCTGGTGCTGTTGCAGGATATTCATTGATAGAATATGCAACACATTATCTGAAAGATGACCCAAGGCCAGAAGTCTATTTTGTAGGAAGAGTTTATGCTTTCAGAGATTCTATATTCGAACCCGGAGATATTGTTTATGCAAGAGACACATTTTCACCAGATAGTTTTGAACAAAGCATATACAATAATGCAAGAGGTAGGTGTATCGATAATGTTACTTTGCCTGATTCACGACTACTGGAGAAGATCTTAGGTATTTCACAAGAAAAATCTCTGAATTTTAAACCTGCAAAAGTTTATTGTTCCATAACTCCAGGATATTTACCTCATTTCACAAAACCTATGCAATTGATGGATGAAGCGAAATGGAGAAAGCTTGCTCTCGATAAAATGGACAAACAAGAATGTGATTCTGGAGAATACGAAAGCGCTTCGGTTTTAGCTTGTAGCAGACTTTTTGAAATCCCCGCAGTTGCTTTGCTTGACGTAAAGGACAAAAGCTATTCAGAATTTGATTATAGGCTTGCTTCTTCTGAACAAAAAAACCATGCTCTTAATTCTATTTTAGATGTTGTAAGAGAATCAATTATTAGATAGTAATTCTCTTTGTCTTGGTTTTTTCATAGTAAGATTTATAATCTGGATTTTAATTGATTAGAAGATGATTAAGACTAAAACTTATTTTTTTATTTTTGTAATAGTCTTTGCCTTGTCTTTGTCTCTTAATTTTTATTATCTTTTTTTTCATAATCATAAAAGTTATATTAGTGGTTTTTCTTTTTTGGATCCAACTATTTCTAACTTAGAGGTTGAAGATTATTTGGAAGCAAAAAATGAATACACTGTATCCTATAAGCCTTTAAAGTTTGAAATTCAAGAGATTATTTCAAAATCTGAAGGTGAATTTGGGGTGTATTTTGAAGATTTAGAATTTCATTCTTGGATAGGTATAAATGAAACAAACCTATTTACTCCTGCAAGTTTAATGAAGGTCACAACAGTTTCTGCAATATTAAAAGAGGTTGAAGAAGGAGAACTTTCATTAGATAAGGAGGTTTTTTTGTCTCAAGATTATGTTGATAATAAATTTGGAGAGCTTTACAAATATCAAGGCTCTACGATAAGTATTAAAAAATTAATTGAAATAGCTCTAATTTATTCAGATAATACTGCAGTCAGAGCATTACATCCATTTATCTCTTATGATAGATGGATAGAAGCAAGATTAAATATGGGTTTACCTCTTGTAAGTATAGAAGAATCTGAAAAGGGTATTGAATTAACACCAAAACAATTTAGTAATGTTTTTAGGTCGCTTTATTATTCTGGATACTTAAGTCGTTCTTCTTCTAATTGGATCTTAGAATTGCTTTCTGAAAGTGAATTTAAAAAAGGCATTCCTGCTGGAGTTCCAGATGGAGTTACAGTTTCTCATAAAATTGGAGTTTGGATTAATGAGGGTGAAACTATTGGGAGTGTTCATGATTGTGGAATAGTTTATGCCAAAAAACCTTACATTTTATGTATTATGAGTGAAGGTGTTACAAGTAAAGAAGGCAATGAAGTTATTGAAGAGATTTCAAGAACAGTTTATAATTACGTTTCTAACCAAAGTGATTTATAATTTTTTATTCTCCTTCAAACTTAATAAGACTGAAAAAAGGATATTTGGAAAGCTTATCACGTCCTTTTAGTTCAGGGAGCTCAATTACAAAAGCACATCCTGCTATAACACCTTTTATTTTTTCTATTAAATTTACAACTGCCTGGACTGTTCCTCCAGTTGCAATTAAATCGTCTATGATAAGTACTTTTTGCCCTGGTTTTATCGCATCTTTGTGTATTTCAACAGCATCTTCTCCATATTCTAATTTGTAATTTTGTTTTATTGTTTCATAAGGAAGTTTTCCTGGTTTTCTTATTAGGACAAGTCCAGCATTTAATTTTTCTGCAAGTAAACCAGCCATTATAAAGCCGCGAGATTCAATACCTGCAACAATATCTATTTCTGCATCTTTATATTTTTCATAAAGAAGTTCTACAAGTTTTCTTAAACTCTCTTTATCTTGTAGAAGAGGAGTTATATCTCTAAACATTATGCCTTCTTTTGGAAAATTTGGAATTGTTCTTATTTTGTCTTTTAGTTTGTTTATCTCTTGTTCTTTTGAGAAGGAGTTTATCGTGTGAATTAAAACTTTTTTTAATTTTTCAGTGTTTTGTTTCATTATTTCTTTTATTTCATACCACGAAACTGGTTTTTCATCTTCTTTCCAACAATCATAATCTGTAGATGTCGCAATTGTTGCAAAAGGAATTTCAGCCTCATTTGCAAGAATAGCTTCTGGAGAAGTTGACATATTTATTACATGTGCTCCCCACTGTCTAAATAAGTTGCTTTCTGCTTTTGTTGAAAATCTTGGACCTTCAATTGTTATTACAGTTCCTTTTTTATGAACAGGAAATTGAAGCTCTTCACAGCTTTCAATTAGTTTCTTTTTTAAAATCTCTGAAAATGGTTCTGACATAGGAGTATGTATTGGTCCAAATTCGAATTTATCAAAAAAAGTTAGTTTTCTGTTTTTTGTAAAATCTATAAATTGATCCAAGATTATGAAATCTCCTCTTTTTATCTCTTCACGCAGAGAGCCAACAGCAGTTGTTGCAATTATAAATTTACATCCTTCTGATTTCAGTGCAAAAATGTTTGCTCTGTTGTTTACTTCTGTTGGGGGGATTTCATGCTTTAAACCATGTCTAGAGATTATGAAAACATCTATACTTCCTATTTTTCCTGTTATTATTGGAGAAGAAGGTTTTCCAAAAGGTGTTTCAACTTCTTTTGTTTTGTAATCTGCTAGGATTTCTGGATTTTCAAGTCCAGAACCACCTATTATACCTATTTTCATTAGTACTTTAATTTAGAAAGATTTTATAAGGATTTTGAGTGTTGAGAATATATGTTAAATCCAAAAATAAACGAAATTCGTAAGCCAACAAAAACAATTTCAGGCATAACTCCTGTGGCAGTTATGTTGCCTCCAAGAAAATGCAAACACGGTAATTGCATATATTGTCCTTCAATGAATGTCCCTCAAAGCTATACTCCTAAAAGCCCTGTTGTTTTAAGGGCTAAATCTTTGGATTATGATGCATATAAACAGGTTGTTTCAAGAATTAAAGCATTTGAAATTATGAATCACCCAACAGATAAAATTGAATTAATAATAATGGGAGGAACATTTTTGGAGTATCCTGAAAAATTTCAGTATGACTTTATTAAAGGACTTTATGATGGATTAAATGAAAAAATTTCTAAAAATTTGAGTGAAGCTAAAAAGGTAAATGAAAGCTCAAAACACAGATGCGTTGCTCTTTGTATTGAAACACGTCCAGATGTTTGCTGCAAATTCATTGAAAGAATGAGGGAATTTGGATGTACAAGAGTTGAATTAGGTGTACAGTTGATTGATGATAAAGTTTACAAATTAGTTAAAAGAGGACACGGCGTAAAAGAAGTTATTCTTGCTACAAAATGTTTGAGAAATGCAGGTTTTAAAATAGGATATCATTTAATGCCCGGGCTTCCTGGAAGTAATTTGCAAAATGATTTGAAGTTATTTAAAAAGATTTTTTCTGATGAGAGTTTTAAACCAGATCAAATTAAAATTTATCCTTGTCAGGTCTTACCTAATTCAGAACTTGAGAAACTTTATTGGGAGGGAAAATATAAACCTTATACCCCAGCAGAAATTCAGAAACTTCTGGTTGAAATGTTAAAAATCATTCCAAGATATTGTAGAGTAATGAGAATTATGAGAGAGATTCCACTTGAATATTTAATTGCAGGTAGCAAAGAGATTGGAATAAGAAAAGATGTTGAAGATGATTTAAGAAAAAATAAAGTTAAGCTTAAAGAAATAAGATACAGGGAAATTGGATTCAATAAATCTGCAGGATATTTAAACACTGATTTGAAATTCAAGAAAACAGAGTATAAAGCGTCTGGTGGAAAGGAATATTTTTTGGAAATTGTAAATAAAGATGATATTTTATTTGGATTGTTGAGATTGAGAATCGTTGATCAAATTGGAATGGTTAGAGAACTTCATGTTTATGGACAGAGTTTGAAATTGGGAGAAGGCGGTAAAGAAAAAGGACAACAACACACAGGCTTAGGAAAATGGTTAATGGAAGAAGCTGAAAAAATTGCTAAAAAAGAAAAATGTAAAGAAATTAAAGTTATCTCAGGTGTTGGAGTTAGAGAATATTATAAAAAATTAGGTTATATACTGGAAGATGGTAAAGGAAAAATGGAATATATGAGAAAAGAGTTATAATTTAATTTTTCCTTGTTGCCAATCTTTAAGTATTAATCTAGCAGCTGTATCTTCATTTACTTCTCCGCCTTTTTTTAGAAATCCTTTCTTTTTTCCAAGTTCTTCTAAAAGAGTTTCTGGATTTCCTTTTGCGTTTATTTTATAATGTTTTTCTAAAAGGTTCGGATAATCTTCCATTATTTTTATTATAACCATTTCAGGTTCTTTGACTTGACTGTAGCTTCTTGCACCTAGCTTTGTGTGATTAGAGATTTTTTCTTTATCTTGTTGAGAATATTCACTTTCAGGGATTATACCTGGAGAATCCATAAGTACAATGTCTTGGGAGAGCTTTATTTTTTGCATGCTTTTTGTAAAGCCTGCGTCAGAACCAACTCCTGCAGAGCTTTTTCCAATAAGTGAATTTATCAAAGAGCTTTTTCCTGTGTTTGGATAACCTATTATTCCTACAATTATTTTATGATAATCTTCTGGCTTTTTTTCAACTTTTTTCGCTTCAATTTTTATTCTGTCTCTTAATTCTTTTATTCCTTTTCTGTTTGTGGCAGAAACCATGACATAAGGAAACATCTCTTCTGGTATTCTTAGGTTGTTTTTGTCAATTAAATCTGATTTGTTTAAAACGTAAATTATTCGCTTTTTTTTGTTTTTTATGTCTTGTTCTAGTGCTTCATTTCTGGTTTCTTGAATAAACCTTGCATCCAGTATTTCCAGAATTATGTCTGAATCTTGCACTACTTTTTTGGCTATTGAAGGATACTTACCTTTCTGCTTTCTTATGTTTCTTATTTTTCCAGTGTGTCTTGAAGAAAAACTATATCTTGGTCTCATATTAAGTGTAAGTAAAATGGGTTTAAAAACATAGAGAAAATAAAAGCGCCCCGACCGAGATTCGAACTCGGGTCACGGCCGTGAAAGGGCCGCATTCTTGGCCTCTGAACTATCGGGGCTTATTCAGCAAAGTATTTGCTGAAAACTTAAGATGAAAACACTTTTTAAAGATAACTGAAAAGAAAAGAGAAAGGCTAGATAGCCTTTCTAAAAGAATGCAAAATCTTACTTTTTACTCCAAGCTGCTATTCCATATAGCACTAGATTAACTACTGGAATTAAGCAAAGTAATGCCCAGTATCCTGGTCTTTTTATTCTTTCAAATAACTTCCAATACCAAATTATTGAGAATACTGAAAAAGCTATGCTAAAAACAAATCCTACAAAAGGGATAACCATTCCTATAATTAGTAGCCATGGCCACCAGTGCATTTTGGATGCTTGAAAAGCTAAAATTAAAGGACCTACACCCGGTATCCAAGCTAGTTCAGGAGTTTTTAATTTTGCCTTTTTTCCTATTGCTGTAAAAGCAAGAGAAATAAACACATATAATGCAAGTGCGATAATTATAAACAAAAAAAGCATGCCCATAATTAAAGCAACTAAACCACTGTTCATTAATTCTTCAAACGCCATTTTTTTATACCTCCTTTCAACTCTTTTTTTTAAAATGAGCCTACTCGGATTTGAACCGAGGACCCCCGCCTCTCTTAGATTTTTTTCAGTTTCTCTGTGAGAGATGCAACCAATTTTTGGGCTGCAATCATATAAGAGCGGTGCTCTAGACCAGGCTGAGCTATAGGCTCGTTTTATTACTTTTAAACAAACGTTTGGAAATTTATAAGTCTTGTTATTTTTATGTTTTATATCTTTTTTGTTAAACT
>DAHVOT010000026.1 GCA_027318675.1 archaeon
GAATAGAGAAAATAGAGGAGCTTTCGGGAGTGTATTTGAAAATGGCTCTTAATAGACATAAGACACTAGGAGCTTCTAAGTTCAGGGAGCAAACCGAAAAGGAAGCGTTAAACGAAATAATAAGAGAAGTAAATGAAATATTAAATCATCTAAAGAGAAACAACAAAGTAAATGAACTTATAAGAGGCAAAGGAATAATTGAATTGAAAAAAACAGGTTTGTATGACATGTTTAAGATATTTATTAAGAATTCTGAGTTTACAGAAGAAATAGATGAAGAGAGCTATGTTCATGATGTTGCAAGCACAATAAGAATGTTTGATGAATTCTTAGATGAATCCTACGTATTATTTGATAAAAGAGAAGATAATCTTATTGCAAGTATAGTTACAATCAATCTTGCAAAGAAATTTCAAGAAATGGTAAATAAAAACAAAGTTATTATTCTTATGTCTGGAACACTTCATTCAAGCGATGTTCTTTCAGAGATATTTGGCATTGATAGATTTAAAATTATAGACGCTGAAACTGAAAATCCTGGTAAAATAAATATTTTAAGAACAGGGGAAGAAATGGATTGTAAATACTCTAATTTCTCTTCTGGAAAAGCCGAAAGAAAAAAGTATCTCCAAGCATTAGATAAGTGTATTGAGATTGCAAAAAAACCTGTATTAATACATGTAAACAGTTTTGGCGATTTACCCGACAGATTTGAAAGAGAAAAATTTGATTTGAGGCATGCTATAACTAGAGAGGATTTAATTGAATTGCAAATTAAAGATAAAGAGAGTTCTATGATTAAAAAGTTCAAAGAAGGAAGAATGAATATTCTATTTTCAACAAAATGTTCAAGAGGAGTAGATTTTCCTGGAGATGAATGCAGAACAATTATATTCACAAAATTTCCAAATCCAAATGTACAGGATGCATTTTGGAAAATACTTAACAAAACAAATCCTCAAAAATATTGGAGTTTTTATAAAGATAAAGCTCGCAGAGAGATTCTTCAAAAGATATACAGAGGAGTTAGATTTAAACAAGATGAAGTTACACTTATGAGTCCAGATTTAAGAGTGTTGAATTTTTTCAAGGAGAAACCTTCTTCTTAGATTTCTTTTTTGTTTTATTTATATTCTGATTATTTAATCTACTTTTCTGTATTGATCTCCAGATTAAATAAACAAATATCAAGAGATAAGCAACACTTATCCAAATGAGAACAGAATATAATACAGGATGGTTGTTTACGAAAGTTTCTCCAAAATAAGTGTGCAAAAAAATCATTGGAGTTAAACCCAAACCTGTCCCAATTAAAAATTGTCTTTTTTTCATGCTTGTTAAACCTGCAAGATAGCTGAATAAATCCGATGTTGTTAAAGGGTTTACTCTAAGAAGGAAAAGAGAAAAAACACCGTATTTTTGTGAAAATTTATCAAATTTCTTTCTTATATTCTCATCTACTCTTTTTTCAACGAATTTTCTTCCAAATCTTCTTGCTAACCAAAATGCAATAAATGCTCCAATTAAATTGCCAATTAAAGTTAAAATACCTCCCAAGAATGCCCCAAATAATGCTCCCCCTGCAATGTAAAGAGCGAGAGCAGGTATAGGTGCAAGTACAACTTCAAGCATAACAATAACGACAAAAAGTATATAAGAAAATATTCCAAAAGATTCCATCAGCTGCACAACTGAATCTGAATCACTATTTGATATAGAATAAATTAATCCTTTAGAATAATAAGAATAAATAAACATCCCTGAAACTAAAACAATTATTAAAAGGATCAACCAATTTTTTCTTAAAAAATCAATTACCTTTTCACCTCTACTCATATTAAATAAATAAATTTAGATTATATAAATATAATCCACAATCACTTTTTCTTTTGATTATTTTTATTAACTTTATTTTCAGTTTTTTTATCTTTTCTTCTTATAAAAAAGAAATAAATCAACCCCAAGGCCAATATTGTAAGATATAATATTGCTATTCCTATAAATATCTTGAATAAAATTGGATTATCGCCTACTTCTTTACCAAAATAGACTTGGACAAATATTGCTGGTGCTAAACCTAAAAGAGTGTATCCCAAAAATCTCCAGAATTTTATTTTTGTTAACCCTGCTATATAACTCCAGACATCTGAAGAAGTTAAAGGATTTAATCTTAAAAGGAATATTGCTATTGAGCCATACTTATCTGAAAGTTTATCGAATTTTTCAGTGTGTTTTTTTGAAACATGTTTATCCACAAATTCTCTTCCATATTTTTGAGAGAGTTTAAATGCAATTGAAGAACCAATTGCAACTCCCACCATAGTTAATCCCCAAGATATATATGGACCAAATAATATCCCTCCTGTTACATAAAATATAAATGGATGAATTGGGGCAAAAATAACTCCGGTGATAATCAAAAGAATATAAGCTAAGAAAGAAAATGCCCCTAAAGAACTTAAAGTTTCGATTAAGCCTCCTTGATCGAGATTTACAACTGAATAAAAGAAACCTTTTGTAAAATAAGAGTATATGAAAAATCCAAAAACAGCTAAGATGATTATTCCCAAAAAAATCTTGCCATCATTCTTCCTCTTTTTTTCCATTATAAATATGCGTAAAAGATGTTTAAAAATAGAACGCTTCTTGAAAATATAAAAATACGAATAAATAATTAATTAATTCTTATCTTAAATTATAAAAATTTAATAGAAATATTTATAAAATAAGATTATTTGATACAAATAAGATGGTGAATAAGTTGAATAATTCATTCTTATTTTTTTCAATTCTACTAATTTTTTTAATAATAACCTCTTTTGTTATTTTTTTATTTAACTCTCATGAAAGCAATAAAAATTATTCGGGTAATGCTATTGATGATGGACTTTATTCTGAATTATATAAAGATAGTTACACTTACACAAAAGAATATGGAGAAGATTTGGAAATAGATAATCAACATAAAAATGAAATAAATAAAAAAGATTATTTAGGGTATATAATTGAATTTGAAGAAGAATCTATTTTAGAAAATAGATTAAGAATAAAAGAAGAAATAAAAAAAAGTAATGAATTTAAAGTAGATAATTTAGAGGATATAAATTTAGAATTAAATACAAAAACAAAAAATTATCTAGATAAAATAGAATATAATAATGCGAAGATAAAATCAGATATAGTTTCTAATATTAGAAAATCTAGAAAAGATTTATTCTTAAAAAATTCAGAAGTTATAAAAAAAGAGTATATAACTGCATTTAATGGAGTTTTCATGGATGTTTCAGATGAAGAAGCAGAGAACATAAAAGAAATACCTGGAGTAAAAAATGTTTATCCCAATTATATAATACATATTGATTTAATGAATTCTGTTCCTTTAATTGGAGCTAGCAATGTTTGGAAATTGGATGTTAATGGTAATAATTGTATTATCTCTGGAAAAGAATGTTTAACTGGAAAAGGAGTAGTAATTGGTATTATAGATACGGGGGTTGATTATAAACACCCTGATTTAGGAGGATGCTTAGGAGCTAATTGTAAAGTTATTGGAGGCTATGATTTTGTTAATGAACGTACTGACCCTATAGATGATTATGGACATGGGACCCACGTCGCTGCAATTGCAGCTGGAAACGGAGTATTAAAAGGAGTTGCCCCAGATGCAAAAATTATTTCATATAAAGTGTGTAATAATTTCGGATCTTGTTCTTATGAGGATATACTTTCTGCAATAAATAGTGCAGCAGATTTAGATAAAGATGGTATACCTATGGAGAATGAATTAGATTATGTTGATATTATAAGTTTAAGTTTAGGAGGGTTAGGAGGAAATCCAGATGATGGGTTAAGCAAAGCAATAGATAATGTTGTGAATGGAGGAATAGTTGCTGTTGTTGCTGCTGGAAATAATGGCCCCTCTTTAGGTACAATAAATAGTCCGGGAACAGCAAGAAATGCTATAACTGTTGGAGCTGTTGATAAAAATAAAAATCTTGCTTTATTTAGTTCTAGAGGCCCTGTTTTATGGAAAGATTCTCAAGGAAAGGAAAATGTTTTAATTAAACCAGACATTGTTGCTCCTGGTGTAAATATATGCGCTGCTCAATGGGGAGATTCATTTAATTATGCTAAATGTTTAGATGATAACCACATTTCAATAAGCGGAACTTCTATGGCTACACCTCATGTTTCTGGGGCGATTGCATTGCTAAAACAAAAACATCCTACTTGGACCCCTATTGAAATTAAAAATTCGATTAAGGCCACTGCAGACAATCTTGGAAGCGGATATAGTTTATCTGAGCAAGGTTATGGGCTTATAAATTTAAGCAAACTTTTAAAATTAAATTATCCTTCAAATGCTTCATTTGAATTTTATGTATTATCTCCGGAGAATAATCAGATTCTTGAAGTATATTCTCCTATTGAAATAAGGGGTATTTTCCCAGAAAATTATACTTCTTTAACCGTTAAATACAAGAATAATGATTTAAATAATTCTAATTGGTCAAGTTCGTTTGTTTCAATTATGGGTTACAATTTAACTATTGCTAGAATAGATCCAAGGGCATATTTAAATGGGGGAAATTACACTTTTGAGATCGCTATAACTAAAAATGGGCAAATAAAAAAACAAACTATAAATTATATATTTGATAAAAGTCTTATGCAAGGATGGCCTCTTAAACTTAGTTTAAATAATCCTGCTTATATGCATCATCCAATACTTGAAGATTTAAATAAAGATGGTATAGATGAATTGATATTCTCAACTTATCCAGATGGGAAGATATATGTTGTTAAAAGTGATTTAAAAAATCTAGTTGGTTGGCCTAAACAAATTGGTGTTCTGGGAGATCCAAGAAATCCTGTTGGAGGATACCCTGTTATAGGTGATTTAAATAAAGACGGATATAAAGAAATTATAGTTGTTTCTGGTTTTTCTGGTGGAGGAAGTCCCGGAGGAAATCTTAAAAGTTATGTGTATGCGTTTTATTTCAATGGAAGTTTATTGAATGGGTTCCCTGTTGAAATTGAATTATCTGAACCTAACAATCCTCCAACTATTGCTGATTTAAACAGAGATGGTCAAGTAGAAATAATAGTTGTTACTGGAGCTGAATCTCTGGATACAATCAATAACACAGTAACTGAACACAAAAAAATATATATAATAAATAATAAAGGAAAATTCTTGTCTGGATGGCCTGTGGAGACAAAGGGGAATCAAAGGCCATTCAATGATGGAGTTTCTTTAGTTGATTTAAACAATGATGGAAAATTAGAAATTATTCTTGGAACTTTAAATTATTCTAAGCTCTTTGAAAATTCAAGTATTCAAGCCTTTTATTATAATGGATCCATTGTCTCTGGTTTTCCAATCTATTCCAATAATCTCGTTAGTTGGATAACAATTGGTGATGTTGATAAAGATGATTTTCAAGAGATGGTATCTATTTATGGAAGATATGAATTAGATGGGTATCATTCACGCCTTTCTGTATATAACTACCTAAAGAATTCTTTTAGGGATGTTTGTACAACAGATTCTCAATTTGCCTCTATAGGAGATTTAAACAAAGATAAAAACATAGAAATCGTTTCAATATTCGGAAATCAAGTAAGAATTATGTACCCTAATTGCACATTATTATCTGGTTGGCCAAAGGTATCTGCATCTAATTATGCAAGCTCCTCTCCCCCGGTAATAGCAAATATTTATGGAGACTACAAGGAAGAAGTGCTTGTAATTGGGCAAGATGGAATAATCTCTGCTTTTGATTTTAATGGAAACACAATACCTGGATTTCCAAAATATATTAAAGGTATTGGTAGTGATTTGGTTGTGGGAAATTTTGATTCAGATAATTATTCCGAATTTATTGCTACTATTCAGGGAATTGATATTAATCAGCCAAGAATATATGCGTTTAATTTAAATTCAAATTATATAAAAGAAAATATAAGTTGGCCTAAATATAAACACGATTCTCAAAATACTGGATGTTATGACTGTGATAAAATAATGACTCCTGCCAATTCTAATCTAGCTTGTTTAGATAGTGATAATGGTAAAAATTATCTTGTAGCTGGAACATTAAAATCTAAGAATCTAATTGGAAGCGATTCGTGTACTAGTACTAAAAACCTGATCGAGTATTATTGTGTAAATTCTACTTTTGGAAGCAAAATAAATTATTACTGTACATATGGTTGTGAGAACAATGCTTGTAAAAAACCAACAAAAACTCTACCTTATCTTCCAATGTAAGTTTATTGATAAAAAAATTTAATTTTTAAAAATAGAACGCCCCCGCCCGGAGTCGAACCGGGTTGCCCAAAGGGCCTTGCTTTCCTTAAAAGGCTCAAGGCAGGTGCAAAACCGTTATGCGCCGGAGGCTCATTTCATTCGCTCTAACTATTTTTTAAAAAAAATACTTAGAGGCTTATTAAATTAAATATAAATAAATAGTTTAAAAGTATTTGGTTTTCAAATATAATAATCTTATTTTATTGTATCAAAATTCACCAGAATTTCCACCAAGGTTTTTTCACTTCAACTGGCTTATCATTTTCATCAAGAACTTCATAACTTATAGTGGGTTTTTCTTTTAAGACTGGGGCTTCATCAGCAAGTTCTTTATGAGCCATTTCAAGAGCATTATCTATAATTGTTCTTGAATACCCCTGATTTACTAATGCCCATTTTAAAGACTCCTCAGTATATCCTTTTTTAAAATTCTTTTTGAAATATTCTGTTAATCTTCTTTTAGATTCTTCAGTTCTCATATAAAAATCAGAAGAGTGGAGTTTAAAAAAATTGTTATTTAGATATTTCTATTGGTTGTTCTTTCAAGTAGTATTTTATGGCTTCCTGCAAACGGGGTTTAGACTCTGAATAAATAGTTAAAATTTTGTCTCCCTTTTTTACCTTTTTCCCAACATGATGATAAATATATAATCCTGAAGCTTTATCTGTCGGGCATCCTGCAACTCTTGCAAGAAGATTTATTTTTTTGTTGTTTATTTCGCTTATTTCCCCTGATTTTTTTGCAAAAATATCTTTCTTGAATTTACCAAGTTTAATATTTTTAATACTCCCTTCTTGTGCTGCAATAATCTCTTTGAATTTCTCGAATGCTTTTCCTGATTTTAATATCTCTTCTGCTAGTTTTTCTCCTTGATTTTTTTTAGCTTTCTTTGTCATCTCCAATAAATTACCTGCTAAAAAAACTGCTCTTCTTCGTAAATCTTCTGGACCTTTCTCCGAAGGGTTTAAGACTTTTATAATATCCAACAATTCTAAAAATGGACCAACTCCATTTCCAATAGGTTCATCTCCCTTCGTTAAAACTCCTCTAAGATGAAGTCTGAAATACTTTCCGTATTTTTCAAAAGATTGCTTCAAATCAAGTGCTTCTTTGAAATTTACTTTTGCATTTTTTCCATATGGTATATCTATAAGAATATATTTGCTTCCAACTGCCAGTTTTTTAGAAAGTATAGAAGCTAAAAGCTGTGCATGAGGGTCTATCTTTAACATCTTTTCTATTCTTATTATCTTAGAATCTGCGGGCACAAGCTCTATTGAACCCCCCCAAATCATAAATGCGCCTGTTTTCTCAATTATTTTGTGTAATTCCTCTTTTGAAAATTCGACTTTAGCTATTGACTCTATAACATCTGCTGTTCCTGCTGCGCTTGTAATTGCTTTAGAAGAAGATTTTGGGAAAACTAAACCAGCAGCAGCGCAGATTGAAACAACTAAAGGAGTTGTTCTATTACCCGGTATTCCTCCTATACAATGTTTATCTGCAATATACTTGCCTTTGAAGGATAATCTCTCTCCAGATTCAATAAAAGATTCAATTAAATGAATTGTTTCTCTGAAAGTCATTTTGTTTTCATACATTCCTGAAACAAACATTGCTATTTCTGGTTCAGAAAGAGAATTGTTAACAATATCTTTTATTATTTCCTTTATCTCTTTTTTAGAAAGTTCTTTTTTGTCTATTTTCTTTCTTATATATTCTAAACTTTTAGGAGAATCGGCTATATTAACTTCAACTAGCTGTTTGTCTTTTAGGGGAAATGATTCTTTTACTTCTAAAGAAATACCTATCTCTCCTTCTTTAATCATGTCCTCAACAATGTTCACAACAGTGAGGAAAACTCTGCAATCTACTGAAGAAGGTTTTTCAATTGAAACTCTATCATTTTCATGAATTCCCATTTGCTCTGCTGTTTTTGTTGCTATCATTGCTACAGGAACACCAGCAGACCATTTTAATAAACGAGTTTTTAATTCCATCTCTTTTTAACACTCACTAATATATATCTAAAAATTGATTTTTATAATTATTCTTTTTCTGGAGGAATAATTACCCCATCTGGAAGTTTTTTATTTCTATAAGCTTCTATTATTATAAAAAGGTAAGCTAAAATCAAGGGACCAAGAACAATACCCATTAAACCAAAAAGCATTATTCCTCCTATCATCCCAAACAGAATGATTGCAGTATTCATCTTTGCTCTTCTTGATATAAATAAAGGTTTAAGGAAAGATTCAATAAATGAGGAAATAAGTCCAAATAAGATTACTCCTAATGCACTTACAGGAGAGCCTTGTAAGAATAAATAGATTGCAACCGGTATCCATACAATTGCTGTTCCTATTATTGGAAAAATTCCTCCTATAGCTGCAACAGCTGTTAAAAGTAATGCTCCTGGAACGTCAAAAATAAAGAACCCTATTCCTGCTATAATTCCTTCTATTAACCCCATTAAAATTTGCCCATAAAGAATTGAAACAGTTAAATCTTTAGAAGATTTGAATAATTTCTTTTCAACATCTTTTGAAAATGGAAGAAGACTCTTAATATAATCTGCTATTTCTTCTCTATCTCTCAAGAAAAAAAAGAAAGTAAACAAAATTACTAATAACTTTAATGTAAGTGTTGCAAAATTTAAGATTACACTTGATAAATAATTCATAAGAGAATTTGCAGCTTTTGAAATAAATGTCTGAATTGCTCTTCCTATTTCCTGTGCAAAATCTTCAGACTGAAATAAAGAAGGAAAAATTGTTTTTAATGGGGTTACAAAATCCCATTCCTGAGAACTCATATAAAACTTAATTGATTCATCTATTGCTATCGGTATTATATACCAAAGAGGAATTACAAATAAAGCTACTAAAAGAATACACACAATTATACTAGAAAGGGTTTTCTTTTTAACATATTTCAAAACAAAATTGTAAATAGGTGAGAAGATAAAAGCCAAGATAGCACCAATTATGATAGACATAATAAGGGGCTTCATTAGAAAGAAAGAAAGTATGAGTAAAGCTATTAAGATTATAGCAGTCATAATTTTTTTAGTGTAATCATTATCCATTGTATTATACTTTTCTCCTTTATAAAGAAGAGAGTTTTAATTTATAAAGTTAATGAATAAAATTTATTTTTTGGAATAAAGTTTATAAACTAAGTTTAAGAAAGATAATTATGAATTTTATAAAAAAGGTGCAAGAGAAGAATTTTGACGAATCTGTACATTTACAATTTCAGAAGTTCTCAAAAGGAGAGTTTAGAAATAGGGCTTTAATTGAAGCAAAGAACTCAGGGGGGAATTATACAATAAAAACTTCTGCTGAATTTGCAAATGAACTTGTTAAAACACTTGCTCAAAAATTAGGGAATAATAAAACGAAAGTAACTGGATCTATAATCGGAACCAATGATTTGAAAGGGGTTTTAGACTTCAAGAAAATTTCTCAGTTCCAAGGTGTTAAAAATTATTCTATGGAAAAGGACATGTCTGGTTCAGAGATGGTTAATTTAATCGAAAAATTCCCAAAAAACTTTTTTGCATTAAGTTTTTCTGTTGGAGAAGATGTTCTTAAGATAAAACCTAAAGCTCCAAAGTCAGGAAAACCAGGAACAAAAGGAGAAGATGCTCCAAAAGCAGACTTTTGTGTTTTAAAGACAAATGATAAAAAACTTGCAGAAAGTTTTATTTTTGAAAATCCAGAATTTAAAA
>DAHVOT010000027.1 GCA_027318675.1 archaeon
AGGTTCTAACTTAAATTTGATAATTTCTTTTTTATTCAAAAAACCATTCAAAACTTCTTTGAAATCATCAAAATACACTTTATCATGCCATATCTTCAAAAACAAATCTTTTCCTTTTTTATCTTTAGAGATCATTAAAATAACTCTTCCTGAACAGCTACTAGTAGTATAGAAATCAGAAGTTTTATTTATTTTCTCACACAGTTTTTGAATTTTATTATCCCACTCCCCAACAGAAGACCTGTCTGTTTTTGAAAGGACTGCATTTTTTCTTTGAATAAATCTATCTCTTGGCATATTATACTTTAATCTTCTCAGCTTTCTTAAATTCTTTCATTAAACAGTTATCCAATTTCTTTGGATGTTTCCTACAATAATATTCAATCTTACTTGAAGATTTATGAGCTTTATCATAATTCATACCCTTACTCATCAAATTTCTTTCATGTATTTCGTGTAATAAAACAAATTTTATCTCAGAGGGGTTTAAATCATCATCAATCCAAACTTGATTGTTAGGTATAAAACTATAGACTTTATCGTGTCCTCCCTCAGTAAAATCCAAGAAAAATAAATCCCTAACTAATTCACCATTAACAACCCAAACTTTAATTTTCCCTTTACTATACTCTTTAATCAGATTTTTATAAATAGATTTGAGGATGTTTCCTTTATTCTTTTTTATTTCCATCTCTTTTTTCATAAGTTTAGATTTGCTTCTTTCTCTTCTCTCAATTTTATTTGCAATCTTTGATGCGGCCTTAGAATCCATTCCTCTAGATATAAGACGATTCATAACCAGCATACTATCAATAAAATATCTTTCTTCACCAGGATTACTTTCCTTATCTATCCAAAATTCATCAACAGGTATAAATCTAAACTGATAATATTGCCCATAATTAGTAAACTCTCTATCAATATTATCTCTAATATACTTTCCATTAACAATCCAAACTTTAAATCCCGAAACTTTAGAAAATTTTTTCAAATATACTTTCTTTAAAACACTCTCTTTCATTAAAATATTATAAAATACTAATTTAAATATTTGATGATTTATTTCAATTAAAGCTCAGAGATAAATCTTTCCTTGAATTTATTTAAATCCTTTTTCATAATGGTAGCAGAGGATGCTCTTGCATGCCCCCCTCCATCTGAATTTTCAAAATCTTTAGAACATTTTTTAAGAACCTCTCCTAAATTAACTTCTCCTGACTGGTTTCTTGCACTAAACTTAACAAATCCTTTTTTATCTAGCATATCTGAAGCAAAAACAACAGTATCTCCTTTAAATTCATTACCAGAAGATATTGTAGAAACAGAAGAAGCAATATTATACTTAGGGTTACCATAATAAAAATGAAGTTTCTTTTCAGGGTAATATTCTCTTTCCTTTCTAAATTTTTCAACCCATAAATTAATTTCTTTGTCAACTAAATTTGCAGCATTTTCAATTTTACTTAAATCCCCTTTTAAAATAGAGTTATAAACGATTTTATAATTAGGATCATAATAAGTCATAGCCATGTCTATTTTCCTTCCAATTTTTCCTGGTTCAGAATCAAAGATTGAAGTATCCTTTTTAACTTCAGGATAAATAGATTTAATGAAATCAAAGTTAAGTGGATCTTTATCCCAAACATAGTCTGTAATAATAGCTGCACAAACCAAGGGTTCAAGTTCTTTAATATTTAAACCACCTACATTCTTAGCCAAATCAAAAAGAGTATTAGAAGTACAATAATCATATTTAGTTTTAATTACCCCGGATTTATCCTTCAATTCTTGGTTTAATGGGTGATGATCAACAATTAAAATCTTTGACTTTTTTCTTAATTCATTTAAATCATCTGTGTAATTATCTACAGAATAATCTGTAAAAAATAAAACATCTAACTTCTTATTTAATATATTTTTAAGTGCATCATAACTATATTTAGAGAAATCAAGAAATCTAACATTTAATCCTTTTGAATCCAATATTTTATTTAAAATTACTGCAGAAACTATTCCATCTAAATCAGAGTGGCTAATTAAACCTATTTTATCTTTCTTAGAGATAGAATCTATAAAATCATAAAAATCATTTTCAGAACCTGAAATATATCTGTTCATTCTTTCTCTAAGATTTCGCACCTTATATTATTTTCTTCACACAACTCTTTAAACTCTTCAGCATCCTCACTTACTCCAACTATTGAACCAAAATGCATTGGAATTGCAATTGAAGGCTTTATGAGTTTAGCGGCTTCTGCAGCCTCTTCAACATTCATAGTAAATCTTCCTCCAATAGGAAGCAATGCAACAAATTCTTTTCCAGGTTGTTTATATCCTGTAAGTTTCTGCATCTCTGGAATTAAATCAGTGTCTCCAGCATGATAAATTATTAAACTATTAATTTTCAAAAGATAACCTACCCAATTTTCATCTTTTGGATGAAAATGTTTATCTAAATTATAAGCTGGAAAAACAGATATTTTTATATCGCCTATATCAAACTCTTTTCCAGGTTCAACAATCTCAATCTTAACAGGAACATCAAATCTAACTATTTTACTCTGAGAATCTGCAGTTAAAACTATTTTTGTACCTTCCTGAACTATCTTTTGTAAATCTGCAACACTACAATGATCGTAATGGCTATGAGTAATTAGAATTATATCTGCTTTCTCCATTCCCGCCTTAATATTATATGGATCTATATAGATATTCTTGGAATTTTTAATAAAAAAACCAGAATGACCCAACCATTTAATCTCAACATCTCCTATTCTCATATAATAGAATAAACAAAGATGTTTTTTAAAGATTATTATAAAAACACTTAAAAAACAAAAGGAACTTCACGAGAATTTAAATTTAAAAGTAAAGAAGCCCCCAAAAGAACTAAGTCTGATTAATCCTCTTCGTAAAAGGATTCGCCTTCAGAATCTTCGTCTCCATCAAAATCTTCGTCTTCTTCTTCAAAATCCTCTTCTTCGTGTTTAGGCATTGTTATACCTCCAAATTTAAATATCATCTACTTTCGTTTAAGATTTTTAAATCTATCGATACACTCGAAAATAGATAAAAAGAAGTGGAAAAGCTTAAAAAAGCATATCTTGTGAATAAATTAATAAAAATGGCAAATAGTTATGTTGATGCGCTAAGAGGACACGAAAAAAAGACAGAAACAATTCTTTCTCCAAAAAGACAAATTGTAAAATATCAAAAAGAAAAATGTTATATGTGTGAAAAAAATCTTGGAACTGCAATGTGTTATTTTGCAGATATTGAAGGCCCAGATATGAACACAGGAATAAATGGAAAATCAACAAGAGCCATCTGTTCTTCATGTTTTTTCTCTCTTGGGAAAAATCCCATTAAACAAGTAAGAAAATCCAAAGATGTAGAAAAAGAAAAAACAAAAGCAAAAGAAAAAAAGCAAGAAGATGAAGAAGTTAACTTATTCAAAGAATTAAAACTTAAGCATAATACAAAAGAAGACATGTATTCTCAGTGGGATTAAGAATAATTTTAAATCTCTAAAATAATTATCACGGTAAGGCCATATAAATTAATTATCTGATTAGAAGACCTTAATGATTATAATCCTGCTGTCACAGATAACTAAACTTCTCAAAAATTAATTAAAAATTTAAGGAGTAACTCTTGTCATTGTTCTTGGAAAAGGAATAGCATCCTTTATTGTATCTAAACCGCATATCCAAGAAACAACCCTTTCAACACCCATACCAAATCCTCCGTGAGGAACACTTCCATATTTTCTTGTATCTAAATAAAAAGAGTATTGTTCTGGTTTTTCTCCCATTTCAATTAATCTTTTTTTAATTTTATCAGGATCAGCTTCTCTTTCACTGCCTCCAATTAACTCGCCATATCCCTCTGGACCAATAAAATCACATCCATTTACAACATTAGGATTTCCTTCTGTTTCTTTCATATAAAATGCTTTAACTTCTTTAGGATAATTTGTAACAATTACAGGAGTATCATACAATTTACTCAATTCATCTTCTTCAATTGTCCTAAGATCTTTTCCCCAAGGGATTTTAACTTTACATTTATCTTTCAAAATTTTTAAAGCATCATCATAAGTTATTCTTGGAAATGATTTCTTAACAGTAGGTTCTAATTTTTTAATATCCCTTTCTAAAATTTCTAATTCAGGTTTATTATCTTCTAAAACTCTTTTAACAATATTTTTTATTAATCCTTCACCATGGTCTTGAATATCTTTAAAGGTAGCCCATGCAACTTCCATCTCAGCATGCCAATATTCTGTTAAGTGTCTTGAGGTTTTACTTTCTTCTGCTCTAAAAGAAGGAGCCAAAGTATAGATTTTTTCTAAAGAAAAAATTGCAGGTTCAGCATATAGCTGCCAAGTTTGTGCTAAAAATACTCCTTTTCTTCCAAAATAATCTACATTAAACAAAGTACTTCCACCCTCACATTGAACTGCTTGAAATATTGGGCTTTGATATTCATAAAATCCATTTTTCCTAAAATATTCGTGGATTGCATTGAAAACTGTGCTTCTTATCTTAAGAATTGCAGTCATTTTTCTGCTTCTTAACCATAAATGTCTTCTATCTCCTAGTAATTCTTCATTCAAGTCTTTATTTATTGGAAAATCTTCTGCAATTTGAATTATATTTATCTTCTTAACCTGAATCTCAAAACCAGTTGGAGCTCTTTTATCTTCTTTTATTTCTCCTTCAATCTCAACTGAGCTCTCAATTTTTATTTTATCAATTTCATTCCATTGTTTCTCAAAATTTTTTCTTTCTAAAACACATTGAATTATATTTGTGCTATCTCTCAAAACAATAAATTTCATAGCATTGCTTCCTCTTTCCCTATAAACCCATCCACGCACTGCTACTTCTCCTTTCTTCTTCTCAATAGCTTCTTGAATTGAAATAAACTTGTGAGTTTGATGTGTTGTCATGGTTAAACATAAGAAAAAGGGGTTTAATAAATTTTATCTCCTCTCACTAATCTTTATATATAAGAACTTTTAATGATTTTTATGATAAATACAGATATATTCACAATAACTCATAAAGACAAAAAAACATCTGCAAGAATAGGTATTCTTCAAACAAAAAAAGGAAAAGTGGAAACTCCTTTTTTTATGCCAGTTGCAACTCGTGGAAGTGTTAAAACTCTGACTTCAGAAGAGCTCAAACAAATGAAAGTTCCTGCAGTTATTTCTAATGCTTTAATCCTTTATCTAAGAGAAGGTTCAATAATTGCAAATAAATTTGGGGGAATTGGAAAATTTATGAATTATAATGGAATAAATTTCACAGATTCTGGAGGGTTTCAAATGTACTCTCCAAGTATTTATTTAAAATCAACTAAAGAAGGAGTTTTTTTCAGAAATCCCTTAAATGGAGAAAAAATATTAATGACTCCTGAAAAAAATATGGAACTCCAATTAAAAATATCAAGTGAAGTTGCAATGTGTTTAGATTCAATGCCAATGTATCACAACACCACAAAAACACAGATTGAAGATGCTGTAAATAAAACTTCACTCTGGGCAAAAAGATGTAAAACTCATCATGATACATTACAAAAAAATCTCTCAAAATCTAAACGTCAGCTTCTCTTTGGTATAATTCAAGGAGGCATTTATTCTGATTTAAGAGAAACTTCAACAAAAGAAATAATAAATTTAGATTTTGACGGATATTCAATAGGAGGTTTTGGTTTAGGTGAAACAATTCAAGAAGAATTCAAGATTGTAAAACAAGTAAAATCTCTTTTACCAGAAAACAAACCAGTTTATTTGATGGGAATTGGAAATCCAGTTGAAATATTAAAAGGAATAGAATTAGGAGTTGATATATTTGATTCGAGAATGCCAACACAAAATGCTAGGCGGGGTACTCTTTTTACATCAGAAGGAAAATTACGTATTCTAAGAGAAGCATGCAAATTTGATAAGGGCCCTATTGATAAAAACTGCAAATGCTTTGTATGTAAAAATTACAGTAGAGCATTCATCCGTTACCAATTAATCCATGATGAGTTTACAGGAAAAAAACTTGCAACCTACCATAACATTTACTATCTAACAAAACTAATAGAAACTGCAAAAGAAAAAATAAAACAAGGCAAATTTCATGAACTTCAAAAAGAAGTTGAAGAAAAATATAAGGGATAAGCAGTTATCTCTAATAATCACATATTATATATTTTATAATTTATTAGTAAAAGTTGAACAATGTTGTGATTTTACATAATAATTAATTAAGTAAATAAAAAGAGGCAGTAAAAAAAAATAAAAAAATTAAGGTGTCAATCGAGTCCTATCTCTTGGAAACATTGTAGCTTCCTTAACATTATCCAATCCGCATATAATTTGAGTTAATCTTTCTAAACCAATAGACCATCCACTATGAGGAGGGGCCCCAAATCTAAAACTATCTACATATGACTTAAAATTATCAGGGTTTAATCCTTTAGCTTTCAGCCTAGCAATCAATAAATCTGGTATATGTATTCTCTGACCTCCAGAAGAAATCTCGACCCCTCCATAAAGAGCATCAAAACCTTCACTCAATTTAGCATCTTTCTTTTCATCTTTAGTCATAATATAAAATGGCTTAATTGAAGTGGGCCATGAATGTGTGAAAACTACATCTCCAGGATACATTTCACAAAGCTTTCTTTCTTCTTCTGGAGTAAAATCTTCTCCAATCTTTCCACCAACTTTCTTAAGTGCTTCTTCATAACTCAAATAAACTCCTTTTGGAACTTTCAAATTCTTAACTCCTAATACCTCAAGCTGATGCTTACATTTCACTAAAACCTGTTTAACTATAAATTGAACAACTTCTTCAAGTTCCTTCATAATAGACATCTGATTTGTAAATGCACATTCAATATCCATTTGTCTTATTTCATTTATATGACGTGTAGTATTGTGCTTCTCTGCTCTCCATACAGGAGTTATTGTAAATGTTTTACCTAAAGAACAAGCTAACATCTGCTTATACAATTGAGGTGATTGAGCCAAATATGCTTTCTGTTCAAAATACTGCACAGAAAATAATTCTGTTCCTCCTTCTGAAGCTGCACTTATAATACAAGGAGGTTGTATTTCAATAAATCCTTTATTGTAAAAATGTTCTCTAAATGAATTAGCTATAACAGTTTGAATTTCAAATATTGCCTGTATCTTTGGTTTTCTTATATCTAAAAATCTATAATCCAATCTATTCTGAAATTCTGTTGTTGTTGTTTTTTCATTAACATGAATGGGTAATTTCTCTGCAACACTTACCACTTCTAAACTTTCAACATCTACTTCAACATCTCCCCTAGCAAATTCTGCCTTCACCTTAGCTTCTTTAGTTTTTCCTTTTATCTCAACTGCACTCTCAAGACTCAAATTTGATAATTTTTCCAATTCTTTACCTTGAACAACGCACTGAACAATACCTGTTTTATCTCTCAAAAGAACAAAACCTAATTTAGCAAGAACTCTTATCTCATAAACCCAACCTTTCAATAAAACCTGCTTCCCTGCTTTCAACTCTTGAACATAACTTGTTTCCATGATGATTAGAGAAAAATGGGGTTTTTTAATTTAATGCTTGTGCGATTTATTATTTCCAAAAAACTTAACACTCTTGACTTTACATTTATTCTCATCTAAATCAATTAAAACCTGTGCACTTTCTCCAAAACCAGGATTAATTAAAAGGGTTTTTCCTATTTTATCTTTACCTCTTCCTTCATGAACATGCCCTCCAATACAAATTAGGGGTTTATACTTTTCGCAGAATTTTCTTGCAAGAGAAGAACCCAAATGCATCCCATGTGCATGACTCTCTTTATTATTAACAACATCTAATTTAGTATTCCTAGGAATATTATGAGAAATAAAAATAGTAGGAAATTTATTCTTCCTTTCAGAATATGAATTAAATAACTTCTTAATTAAATTAAAATAAGATCTTTTAAGCATTTCATGCTGAGATTTTGAAATTTTAAGTTTTCTTTTTCTTTTATAATCTTCATAAGAAGAACTTAACCCATATCCAAAAAAATTAATTTTATTAAATTCATTATTTTTAAACTGACAATCTTTAATATTTTTTAATCCATTAGTTAATTTTGGATTTATCTTCTCGCTCATCCAAGAATCATAAAAATATTTCATATAGCTGTAATCATCTTTGTCTGGATTTTTTATATTAGTTCTACCATAACTCTGATCCCAATTTCCAGGAACAATAAAAACTGGTTTTTCAAAACTATTAAGATATTCCAATATTTTCCTGCCCACAGCAAGAGAATCTTTCTCTAATTTCCTTAAACCACTTTTTCCTATTTGCTGAATTATAAATTCATCATTGGAAGGAGTATTTTCTCTGTCTTTCTTTAATGCTTTAAACCATTTTTTAATATAGGGTCTAAACTCACTGTCATCGCAAACATCTCCAACCTGAATTATACAATCAAAATCTTTGAAATGGATTTTAGGCTTTTTTCCATGCAAATCTCCTATAACTAAAATTTTCATTTTTATTTTATTTCTTATTTAAGAGCTTATTTATTACATCCATTGCTTGCTTACCATTAATCTTTCCTTTAAACTTACCCATAACCAACCCCATATATGCATTAGCATTTAATCCTGGTTTCTCTTTTATCATCTTAAGTATTTCTCCCTCAATCTCAGAATTATCTGCTTTTTCTATATTTATCGCTTCTTCAAAATTCTTTCCTTTAACAAGATTAATTAAAATATCTTTAACATCTCCTTCACTTATCTTCTTTTTATTCAATAATCTTAAAATATCTCCATAATATTCAATAATCTTTTCCTCAATCTCTTCAAAAGTTTTGTTTTCTTTTGAAGCAATTTCTTTCGGAAACAAAACAATCATCTTTGCAATAAAATTAATATTTTCATAAATTTCTGCAAGAGATTTCAATTCATCAATCTTATCTTCATTTAAAACAAGCTTAACCATCTCTTCACTTAATCCTTTTTCTTTAAGCTCTCCAGCACTCTCGCTTCTTAATTTAGGTAAATCCTTCTTTAAACTATCAATGAAATCTCTGGATAATTTCAGTAAAGGTAAGTCTGTTTCAGGATACATTCTATCTGCACCTGGCATTGGTCTTAAAAATTCAGAACTGCAATCAGGTAAAGCATTTCTAACTTCTGCTTGAGTAGGAGTCCCTTCATCATACAATTCTTTTTGTCTTAAAACTTCATTTTCAATTGTTTTAATGAAAGTTTTCATATCCTGAACACCTTTCATTTCAATTCTATTTCCTCCAAGAATAGAAATATTAACATCTTGCCTTATAGTCCCAATACCTCTCTTAACTTTACAACTCCTCAAAACATCTCCAATATACAGTGCAACTTCTTTAGCTTGCTCAGCAGATTTTATATCTGGTGCAGTTGCTATTTCAACTAAAGGAATTCCTAATCTGTCCAAATTCCAATAAACTTTATCTCCTTCTGTCTTAACCTTTCTTGCAGCATCTTCTTCTAAACAAATTGTTTCAATTCCTACTCTTCCAAAAGAAGTTTCAACATATCCATCCCTCGCAATTAAAACAGTTCTCTGAAACCCAGAAGTATTGCTACCGTCAATTACAGTCTTTCTCATAATCTGGCTAACAGGAATTATCTTGCAATTAAGAAGCAAAGCAATCTGAAGCGCTATTTTCAAAGCGTCTTCATTTATTTCATGAGGAGGTTCTTCATCCAATTCAATTAAACAAGTACTATTTTTATAACCCTGATAAACAAATGTTTTCTTAAGTGATGCCTGATATTCTGCGGCTTTATCAACTTCTCCAGATTCTCCTGCAACAGCATGCAATTTTCTCTCAATATAAAAATCAGGTAAATCCCCTCTTAATATAGAAGGACAATTACAGAATAATTTATGAGTATCTAATTGTTGATGAATCT
>DAHVOT010000028.1 GCA_027318675.1 archaeon
ATAACTGTTTAGAAGCAAACCATTTTTCAAGAAACAATATCCTATTTTGAATTAATTTTTATTTTTAAATTGTGGTATTCTTTGGAATGTTTTATCCTATATCATAATCTTTAAATATATTCATTTGTTTACATCTAAATGAAAAAGGAGATGGGTAAATTTTATTTTATTTTTGCTATTGTAATAATTTTAGTTTTAGCTTCAGGAGTGTTTGCTCAGTCTGCAGGATTATCCGGTAAAACAAAAGAGGTTGTGGATAGGATTATTGAAAATCAAGGTATTAATAAGGAAGAGATTAAATCTGTAGAAAAAGTAGATTTTGAGAAACTTCCTTCTCAGGTTGATTTGAGAAACATAGATTCTACTAATTTAGAAGTATATGAAGTAGATTATGGGGGAGAAACTCCTGTTTTTGTTATAACTGCTTCAGAACAGTTGTTGGAAGCGCAGACTTCTGATAAAGTGTATAAAAGAATGCTTTTAACATATGGAATTAAAGGAGAGATTCCAGAATCAACTTTTTTGAATACTGGTACAGGAGTAGAAGCTTCTGTTGAAAAAGGTTATGTGATGATGAGGGAGGGAAGTATAACGGGCATTTCAACAAACTTGGAAGTTTTAAGTGGAAATGGAGAAGTAGAAGTTATTGTTTATATTAATGGGGTTCCTGCAGGATTTAGAAATACACTTGCTGTAAGTTCTTCTGGAGTTGAAAAAGATTATGATACCCAATCAATAGGGATTGTTAAGTTTGATAAAGGAGATGTAATCTCTACATACGTTATAATAAATGGAGAAGTATTGGTTAAAGATATAATCAATCTTGTTGAAATAACAACTGAATAAGTTTATTTTTAAAATGGCTTACAAAAAATATATTAGAAGAAATGGTAAACTTTATGGTCCTTATCTTTATGAAAGTAAAAGAGTTGATGGAAAAGTAGTTTCAGAATATAGGGGGAGTGAAGAAATTTCAAAGATTCCTAAAATCAAACCACATCATTACAAAAAAATATTTTTTATACTTTTAGCAATATTTTTTGTAGGAGTTTTAATTCAATTTATATTTGTTTTTCCAAATATGAACAAAATTTCTGGAAAAGCAGTTTTTGAAGTTGACGGCTCTTATAAATCTGGAAAACCGATTGATGGAATCATAAGATTATCTTTATCTGAGGGAGAATTTCTTCCTGCATCCTCAAAAATAGTTTTTGAGAATTTAGGTAATACTTATGAATTTCCTATAAATCAAGTTATTAAAGAATCTTCTTCTGCTGGAGATTATTATCTTAATGGAAAAGAAATAGTGGGACAAGGAGAAGGATATGGTTTGGAAGGAGAGAGAATAATCTATCCTGAATTAAATTTTATTTTACAAGTATATAAAGAAACAAGTGAAGAGGAAGTAATTGTAGAGGAAAATGTAAGTGAAGAAGTTGAAGAAGAAGTTGTGGAGAGTGATGGAAGTTTAGATGAAATTGTTGGAGAAGCTTCTCCCATAACTGGAGATTCTATAAGAGAATCGAGAGGGATTTTAAGCTCTTTATTTGGTATAACTGGGATGGTTTCTATGGAATTTCAGAATGAAATAAATGGAAAAGTTTCAAAGGATAAACCCTTTACTTATGAGCTACAAGATGGTGAAAAAGTTGAGCTTAAACATGGAAGTGTCTATTTTGGTGAAGAGGAACTTAACGACGGAGAGATATTTATTGAACTTAAAGATAATTTGGTCAGTGTTACAACAGAATATAATTTTAAAGAAAAGGGGTATGGTGAAGAATATCTTGGGGATAAAAAGAAAACATTCTCTTTAGATTTATCTGAGCTGAATCTTACTTTGCAGGAAGGAGAAATTAGTATTAAATTAGTTTATGAAGGGGAAGAAATAATTTCTATTAACACTTTAATTGAAGAAGATGAAAAGATTTCGGAAGAAATAGAAGAAATTCCTGAAGAATCTCAGGATGAAATACCTGAAGAAGTTCAGAATCAAGAGGACATTGTTGAAGAAATTTCTGAAAATGAAACAGTTGAAGAGATAATAGATTCTTCAATATGGGATATAAGTGATTTTTTAACTGAAGAAGAAAAGAAAATTCTTTTGAATGAATTTGGAGAAATTCAACTTAAAAATGTTAAATCTGAATTGTTTAAAGGAAGAATAATAAGAGTTTATGAAATTGGAGAATATTCTGTTGAATATAGTTATGATTCTTCTTTAAATGAAGATATTTTAGAAGTGCAAATGGAGAGAGACAGAATAAAATTCCTTAAAGATATTGCCAATTCGATTTCAATTGAAGAATCTTCTTCAAAAACTCTTGAAGGATTTCAGGAGAATTATACTTTTTGAGGATTAGGAGGTAGAGAATTTTCTGGAGGAATTTTATTTATTGTAAATTTGACTCCAGCAACACTTGATATAACTGCCATCAAAATTAATCTCCCTGAAACTACTCTAAATATTCCTTCCTGAACAGGTATCTTTGTTTCTTTTGAAAATTTTTGTATTATTTGATCTATCTCTTCTTTATTTAACACTATTCCTGTTTTCTTTTCTCCCATTCTTCCTTTAACTCCAATGTTTTGATCTGGACCATAACATTCAATAGTTTTTACCATTGGATCTTTTACAAGTACATTTAATTTTCCTAATTCTATGTCTTTGTTTATTGGAGTAGGTTTAAGATACTGTATATGTTGGGGAAGTTTTGGTTCTGGAACCCATAGTTCTATTTTTCTGAAAGGATCTTGTTGTGGAGGGGATCTTTGTATTATCACCTGACTTCTAATTTCTTGCCTTTTGAAAAATTCTGGTTGTTTTCTTTCAAGAGGTTTTTCTTTTTTGAATGTATTTACGAACGGGTTTATTTCAGGAGTATTTTGACTTTCAAACATTCCTATAGATGGATGCATTATAGAACGAGTTCCATCTATTTTTTCTTGTTCTGATTCTTCTTTCCTTCTTATTATTTCTCTTATTCTCTCTTTTCCAGTTAAAGGTATTTGTATTTTTTCTTTTTCAACCAGTGTTTGCAGTTTAATCATTTCTGCATGAGAAGAATTTTTTATTAATTGTCTTGTAAATTCTAGTAAAAATATTTTTTTGAATTTATTAAATATCAATTCTTCTTTTAAATCTTCTATTTTACTGTTCATTTGGAGAGATTGGTTTGTGATATTCTTCAGAAACCCCTGCTACTCCAGAAATTCTTGAATTAGGTTTTATAGGAGAAAGTTGTTGCATTTGAGGGTATCTTGGATTTACCTGATTTATTTGTGAAGGGAAATACCCTTGATTGGAATTATTTGTTTCATTTATCTTATCATGCATTAAAGTCAATCCTCTTGCTATTGTTCTGTTTTGTTCTAATACGTTTTCAAGTTTTTCAAGTATCTTTGCATTTTCTTTGGTGTTTTTTTCTACATCAAAATCTTTTTCAGCAAGTACTTTTGCAGATGTTTCAAATAACTCTAAAAGTCTTGAAATTTGTGTAGTGAGTTCGTCGAATTTTATTGAAAGATTTACCATAACTTTCTGAAGAGAAACAAAATTATTTACGAGTATTTTCTCCAATTCTTTATCTTTTTTATCTCGTGTAGATTTTTTTTCTTTAGGCTTTGTTTTATCAAGACTCTTTTTAATCATGTTTTAGATACGAATTAAATATTTATAAATATTTATAATGAGGCATTTAGGGTTTTTTTGCCCTGTTTAAATTTTCGATGCCTTTTATTAATGGAGCCTCTTCTCCTTTATTTTCTTTAGGATTATATTTTCTTGGTTCTTTATCTGTGCCTCTTACCATATTCTCTTCTATTCCTTTTACATATTCTGCTATTTCTTCTATTTCTTCTGCATTTATGGTTATACTATCTATGTTATTTTCAACTAGAAATTTGATAATTTCCTTTTTATTCTCCACTTGTCCATAAATGTTACTTTCAACTCCCTTTCTTTTGCAAACTCTTATAACATAAGAAAGTTGATACAATATTGCGGGGTGCATTTCATTGTAAATTTCTCTAACTTCTTTATTTTCTGAATCAACAGCAAGTATATGTTGTGTTAAATTTTTTATATCAAATGAAATGAAGTTTATTCCTTCATAGCATAAATCGCTTATCATCTGAACTGCTGCAGGAGTTTCTATTACTATTCCTATTTGTGCTTCTTTGAAATCTATTTTCTTTAATATCTCTTTGACCTTTTTTACTTCTTCAATTAAAGTTATATGGGGTAGAAGTATTCCAACTTTTTTCCCTTTTTCCTTTATTCTCTTTATGGCATTTAATTCTGCTTCTAAAATTTCTGGATTTTTTAATGTGAATCTTATACCGTGCAATCCGAGAATAGGATTTTTCTCTTTTTCTTTTGGTGCCCCTTCCAGGTTTTGGAATTCATCTGTCTTAATATCCGATGTTCTAATCCAAATTTCATCAAAATGTTCTGCAATATTATTAATTCCATTAAAAATAGTTTGTTCATATTCTTTTATTTTGCCTTTTTCTAGATAGTAATTAGGGTGTTTTCCTTTGCTAGATATTATTTTCTCTATTTTTATTGGTCCAGCTGATTTTATTCCTGTTTGGGTATACTTTTCAGAAAAAGAGTCAATTTCTATTGCTAACTTTATTTTGGTGTTTGTTTTTGTTGTTAAGGGTTTTAATTCTTTTTGAGATGTTTTTTTGTTTTCTTCTTGTATTATTTCTTCTTCCTGTACTTGCTCTTCATTATTTTCTGGCCTTATTCCTTCTTCTATCTCTATTAGTCTTGTCTGGACCAAGTAAATATCTTCTCCTTCTATTGCATATTCAATACATTGTGGTCTCTTATAATGTTCTTCTATTTGAAGAGCTAACCTTGCCAATTTTATTATTTCTTTTTTTGTTAAAACCTGCTGTTTGGATTTTTCTTCTCTTAGTGGGACAGTTATTTTACTTCCAGATGAATCTCTTGTTATTGCTATTTCTTTTTCTGCAACTTTTATATCCATTATTTCTAAATCTTTATTTAGAGTATATTCATCTGGGGTGATTATCTTTGAAGCTGCTCCTTCTCCAAGCCCCCATATTGCTTGGATTATTATGTGATTGTCTTGATTATTAGGGTTTTTAGTGAATATGATTCCTGATTTATTCGAATCTACCATTTTTTGTATAATAATTGCAACAGTTACTGGAGAATCCTTTAATCCTTTAGTATATCTGGAATAAATTTCATTGGGTGTGAATAAAGAGGCAAAACACTTTTTTATGTGAAGAATTAATTCACCTTCTCCTTTAATGTTTAGGAAAGAATCTTGTTGTGTTGCTAATCCTTCTTTATGATTGTTCCCTGTTGGAACAGAAGATCTAACTGCAACAAAAATAGGTTCTTGTGCATTTTGGAGTATGTCTAATGCTGAACCGTAAATTTCACTTAAATCACTTGCTCCGAGACTGTCATATGCATCTAATATTTCTTCTTCCATAAGCCTTGGAAGTGGAGCTTCAATTATGCTCCTCATTATGACTTCTGCAATATCATTTAGTAAAACTCTATCTTCATAATTTATTTTGTTGAGGAGACCATTTATCTTTTCTTTTAATCCTGGAGAATTTTCTATGAAATATTCGTAAGCTTGAGTTGTTATAATAAAACCTGGATTAATTGGAAGTTTTAAGTTATATATTTCGCTTAAATTAGCTCCTTTTTCACCTGCTAAATTCTCAGAATTTTTTCCTAAATCAGAAAACCATTTAATTAATTCAAGTTTTTCATCAGAAGAGCTATTAATCGCCTCTTTCTTATCCATAATCTCATTAAACTTTTTATATTAATAAATGTTTGGGGTTTTTAGTTTGAGATTGCTTCTGCTGGGCAGTTTTTAATTGCCTCTTTGATACATTTTGCATTTTTTTTAACATCTGCTCCTGACTTTACTCCTGCTTTTCCATCATCTTCCATTTGGAAAACTTCAGGGCAAGTAGCAGCACATGCTCCGCATCCAATACATTTGTTTTTGTCTACTTTCACCATTTTATTTTATGGATTAATAAAATTTAGTTAAGTTTATAAATATAATGCTGGGGAAATTGAAAAGTTTAGTATTAATCTAAAACGATTATCCTAATATAATCAATTTCATATCATAGTCCTTATAAAGTTTAAGAGAATAAGAAATCTATGGGAAAAAGTGGTTGGAAATGCATTGTTGTTTTTTCTTTGTTTGTTTTAACATTTGGAATAATATCTGCTCAACTTATCCTTAACCAAGATTTACCTAAAGGTAATATTATGAATATTACAAATGAGAGTTTTGCGGAGCATATTCTTAATCAGCCAGTTGAACTAAATATTATGAAAAGTTCTATGAGAACCTTAGCTTCCAGTGTTAATACTATAACTATTATCTGGCCTGAACCAGGATATTATTACATAACTGACGAGATGTTGCTGTGGATTATGACAAAAAATCCATCTACCTGTACTTATTCTTTTAATAGTGGTCCAGAAGTAGGCATGATAGGCAATGAAACTAATAAAACAGATCATTCAGAATTTATTCCAGGATTAGTTGATAATATGGCAAGTGATGAACCTTATTTTGTTGATTTCTATTGTGATGATGGCTCTGGTGTAATAACAGATTATACTTACTTTTGGATAAATACAAGTGAATTAGATAAGTATGTTCTTAGAGCTAATCAGGGAAAGTGGAATTATCTAAGTTCCGAACAAGCTTGGTATGCAGAATATGAGGGACTTTTAGATGTTTATCTGGCTTATTATAGAAATGGAGAGAATGATGTTTATGATAAAATAGGAATTCTAATTTTTAGCAACAAAACTTCTCTTGATAATTTTAAGAAAAATCTAACTGATGAATATAGTTCAAACCTTTCTGTTCAAGTGATTGGAGGAAAAAATTTCTATACTTTTTATGATGAAGGAAAATTTCTTGGATGGAGCAGTGGAAATTATTTTATATTGAATAGAGTTTATTCATATGGGAATTCAACACCTGTGGATTTGTCAACTCCAAATGATATAATTAATCCTTATCTTGAAAAATATCCAAATGATTTAAGAATTGGAACTTGTGGTGATGGAAAAGTTAACATATACAATTTAGATGGAAAGAAAGAAGAGTGTGACAAAAATCAGGAAAGTATTTCATGCGGAATAAACATAGGTGAGTGTAAACCAGGCGTTAAGATAAGAAAGTGCAATACTGATTGCACATGGCAGGCTTATGGAGCATGCAATGCAACAACTGCAAAAACAGAAGTTTGTTACGACAACAAGGATAATGATTGTGATGGAATAATTGATGAGAATTGTGAGAGATTTTTAATATTAAGCCCAAATAGATCTTTCTATAACACTACAAATATACTCCTAAGTGTAAATGGAACTTATAATTTTTCAAAATTAGGATATTCTGATAATCCAGAAACATACTTTAAATTTAATTTATTATGCTCTAATTGTAAAAATTATTCAGGATTAAAGACATTCAAAGAGGGAAATCATACTTTGATAGCTAATGGTACGCTTGCAAATGGCACAAAAATAATTAATCATACTAAATTTGTTGTAGATACAAAGAAACCACAATTTTCTACAATAAAACCTTCAAGTCTTAAGTATACTAATGGAAGTGATTTTTTTATTAAATATTCAGAAGAAAATTGCAATAACTTGATATTAAATGTAAATGGTTCAGATATTAAAACAATCTCTTGTAAATCGGGTAAATCGATTAATGAATCATTTTTCCAGAATTTGAGTAAGTACAATAATCAAACTGTTTATTATAAATTTAAGATGATTGATAAAGCTGGAAATGCATACGAATCTAGAACTACAAATATAAAAGTTGATACAAAATCACCTGAAATAAAGAATCTCAAGGTTGAAAAATCCTTAATTGGAACATATATAATATTTAATATGACCATATTAAATGAAGATAAATATAGCTTGTATAAAATAGAATATTTAGATAATTTATCTTCAAGTACAATAAACCCAACATGGAAGTCTTTATGTACTAGTTTAAAACCTGGAAATATCTGTTACAAAAAAGTTTATTCTAAGGCAGGAAATCATAATATAATCATAAGAGCTAGAGATGATGCTGGAAACAGTGATTCTAAAATAGTTAATCTTAAGATATAAGTCGTGTGCTTCCAAGGAATCAAACCCAAACCCCTATATTCCCCTAAAATTCACAAAAATTAATATAAATTTACCTTTTTTTAGGCTTAATAGGTAAATTTATAGATATACTGAAGGGAGGTTGGAGTAACCAAGATAGAATTGTTCTGTTTAATCATAAATTAATTTAATGAATAAATTTTTGAGAAATTATTTACTTAATTTAGTTAATTTTTCCTTAACAATTTCTTTTAATTGGTCTTCTGTCAAACTAATCCTCCTAGAACTTTCATCCTCAATAGGGTAGTTTAAACAATCACAATCAGAATGAAGTTCATCAAGAAGATCATGTTCTTTATTTGAATAACTTTTTTTATCGTATCCGTCTTTAGCTTCTCTCAAATCCGTATTCCAGAATGGCATATATAAATTAACAAACTTTTTCCCAGTAATTTTTCCTGAAATAAAATCTTCCATCCATCCAAGAATGATCTCCATTATTTCTTTTTTTGATTTCATCTTACATTTACACTTAATTATTCCAACAAACCAAACTTTTTAATATTTTAGAAAAGGCAGGCGGATGGAGGAATCAAACTCAAAACCCCGCATTTCCCCAAAATCCACAAAAATTAATATAAATTTACATTTTTTTAGGCTTAATAGGTAAATTTATAAATATAATGCTGGATGGATTGAGTAACCAAGACAGAAGTGTTCGGATTAGACCTAAATTATACTTAACTATTATTAATTAAGATATTCTTTCAATTTCTTCTAAACTACAAATACCTTTATTGTGCTTTTTATCTAAATATCCAATAACAACTCCATTTATCGTTTTTTCTGCTTGAATAACTATTATCAAAATTTTCTTCTTTCCAAAGATTCTTCTTTTGTTCAAATAAGCAAAAAATGGTATCCCAAATTTTACTGGAGTTGATTTATTTTCTGGAGTATCTTGGGGAAGATAAAAAACAGCTAGTCCTCTTTCAAAATCCTCTTTAGTAGCAATTCTATTTTTAATAGTAGCAATTCCCTTCAAATTCTTAATATCCAACTCTACCTTCTTTTTATTCATCTCTATTCAAATCAACACAACTTTTTAAGATTTTATAAAGAGCAGGCGGATGGAGTAGCTAGTGCAGAAGTGTTCAGTTCTATTGAGGTTATCATTTTATTAAATAGAAAACAAAAAACAATATTGCTAAAATTGTAAAAAATATACTCAAAAGATAAAGTAAATACCCCTCACGCAAATGTTCTTTTTTAAAATAAAAATGAGGAAGAAATAAAGCCAAGTTAAATCTTGATTCAAGCCATGTATGAATATTAGGTTGAGGAGGCATCTTTGAATAAGAAGATGAAA